>JBGPAT010000097.1:0-8347 GCA_041480885.1 Anaerolineae bacterium | reverse complement strand
TTGATCAGGATCGGCTGGCCGGTCTCGATGATCTTGCTCGACAGGCCCTCACCCATTGGGAGAGGCCGGAGCTCCTGACCGAACATGTATGGGAAAGCTATTATATTGGCGGTTCGATCAAGGAGCGCCACGTACACGATGTCCGCGTCGAATGTCTTCCGCATTTGGTCGCCGATCAACTGAATCATCTTATCAGGATCCGTCTCTGCCACGAGCGCCTGGCTGACCGTGCTGATAGCCGCGAGTTCGCCGGCGCGCTGTTCTGTCTCCTTGAGCAGCCGCTGCGTTTCGTTGAAGAGCCGCGCGTTTTCAAGTGCCACGCCCATGCTCGTGGCCATGGTGCTGAGCAGTCGGACATCCGCATCGCTGTAGGCATTCTCACGGTCGTAGTTCTGCAGAAAGATGGCTCCAGAGGCCTCGGAACTGCTGGCGATGGGCACGCCCAGCCAGGATTTTGCATTGTCGTCACCGGCGACGAACACGGCTCCCAGTTCGGCGTAGCGCTTTTCGGCATCCTGGTTGATGAGCAGCGGCTGGCGCGTTCGGATCACATGAGAAGTAAGGCCCTCGCCGAAGGTTAGGGATTCCTGGGCCAAACGCACGTCGCGATGCAGGTAGTAAGGGAAATCCAGGCGGTTTCTCTCGCGGTCGTACACGGCAATCGTCACGGCGTGCGAATCAAAGACGTCCTTGATCTTTTCACCGACCAGATCGTAGATGGCCTGCATATCCAGCTTGGAGGCCAGACCCTCCTGCACACTGTTGATGATGGCAAGTTCGGCGGCGCGCTGGTCGGTCTCCTTGAGCAGGCGCTGCGTTTCGTCGAACAGTCGGGCATTTTCGAGGGCCACACTCATTGAGTTCGCGAGGGTTTGCAACAGGCGCACGTCCGAATTGCTGAATGCGCCTTCACGTTCCAAGTCAATCAAACTGATGATTCCGCGTGCGTGCCCACCAACCATCAGGGGCACCAACACGGCAGATCTTTCCATTTCAGTGCCGTCCAACAGGGAACTGCCGTACTCCTGCATCCTGTGCGCCATATTCTCGTTGACTACCAGCGGCTCACGCGTGCGGAGCACATGCGCAGTGAAACCCGTGTTGCTGAGGGGCTCAGAAGGAATGGTGATCCGTTTCCCTCTTTCGTAGGTATACGGAAAATGCAGCAGATCAGTTCGCGGATCGTGGATCCGGATGCCCAAATCCTTATTGTGAAAGATATCGTGGATCTTGTCCCCAACAAGATCATAGATGGCCTGCATCTCCAATTTGGATGCCAAACCCTCCTGCACGCTGTTGATGATGGCAAGTTCAGCGGCGCGCTGCTCGGTTTCCTTCAGCAGGCGCTGGGTCTCATCGAAGAGGCGGGCATTTTCAAGCGCCACACTCATGGAATTCGCCAGGGTCTGAAGGAGCCGGACGTCTGAATCACTGAAGGCATCCTCGCGACCCATGTTCATCAAGTGGATCAGACCCCGCGCCTGTCCACCCTCAACCAGTGGCACCATTACGAGGGATTTCTCCATTTCTGTGCCAGGCATCACGTAACTGCCATACTTTTCCATTTCCTGCGCCATGTTCTCGTTGATAACGAGCGTCTCGCGGCTGCGGATAACGTGCGGCCCCAGTCCCTCGGCAGGCAGTGGCCCTGACTCAATCGTGATTCTTTTCCCGTTTTCATACAGATAGGGAAAGTGAATCAGATTGGTGCGTGGGTCGTAGATGCGGATATCCAGGTCCGTATCCTGAAAGACGTCGCGAATCTTGTCACCCACGAGATCATAGGTGGCTTGCATCTCCAACTTGGATGCCAGACCCTCTTGCACGCTGTTGATGATGGCCAGTTCGGCGGCGCGCTGCTCGGTCTCCTTCAGCAGGCGCGTCGTCTCGTCGAACAACCGCACGTTCTCGATGGCAATCGCCGCCTGATCGGCAAACGTCGAAAGTAAAGCGATCTGTTTCTCGGAGAAGGGCCGCACCTCGTTACGGCGCACAACGATGGCTCCGATGGCTTTCCCTTCGCGAAGCAAGGGTGTCGAGATAGCCGTGCGGTGTCCCAGACGCTCTTGAAGCTTGGCGCTGTCCGCATACTCCGCCTTGGAGAGCTTGCTCATGTCCTCGATATGGATCGTCCTGCGCTCAAGAACCGCGCGTCCCGTTACGAGGCCCGGCCCAAGGGGCAGCGCCTCCCCATCCTTAAGCGCGGGCAGTGGACCGTGGTGGGTCACCTGGCGCAGCAGCGTCCCGTCCACCTGATATATCTGAACGTCATCGGCTTCGCACAGCCTGGCAGCATGCTGAGCCACAGCGTCGAGCACCGGCTTGATCTCCGTCGGCGAGCCCGCAATCACTGACAGGATCTCGCTGGTCGCCGTCTGCTGCTGAAGAGCTTCGGTAATCTCGCGATTGCGTTCCTGCACTTCATCGAATAGCCGCGCATTCTCCAGGGCAACGCTCATGCTGCTGGCAAGGGTGGTCAGGAGCCGAAGATCGCCCTCCCCGTATGCGTTTTTCCGGTAGCTCTGGACGCTGACCACGCCTTTGATTTCGTCGCGCAGCATGATCGGCACGTATAAACCCGACTGGTTCAGATCTGCTTGGCTGCCGGGCGAAGGAATTTGCGATGCACCCAGTTCCTGACCTTGCTCATTCGAAGCAACCACAAGCGGCTGCCGCGATCGAATGACCTGCGTGTACAAGCCTTCACCAAATGGAATGGAACCGGGAGGCTGATGCTGATTCTTTTCGACATAATAGTGCGAATAGACCGATTGCTCCCGGCCGTTGTAAGAAGCGATGTAAGTGGTGTCGGCGCCAAATGTCTCACGCACCTTGTCACCAACCAGGTCATAGATCGCCTGCATGTCCAGCTTGGTGGCGAGCCCGTCCTGCACACTGTTGATGATCGCCAGTTCCGCGGCTCGCTGTTCTGTTTCCTTCAGCAAGCGTTGGGTCTCGGTAAACAGACGAACGTTCTCAATTGCGATGGCAGCCTGATCGGCGAAGACCTTCAGCAGTCCGGCTTGTTTCTCTGTAAATGGGCTGACTTCCTGTCGGCGGATGACGATTGCGCCGATCGCCTCCCCTTCGCGCAGGAGCGGCGTGGCGAGCAAGGTCCTCTGCCCGCTGATCCTACTGGTCTCAGTGCTCAGCGGATATTCCGATTCGGAGTCCGACAGAACATCGGCTACCTGGATAGGTCGCGCTTCGAGAATTGCCCGTCCGGTGACCGAGTGATGGTTGAGCGGAACGCCAACTCGAATCTGGTCCTCTGGCAGGGGAACCGGTCCATGGTGGGCAACAACTTTGTATACGCTTCCGTATACAAGCGCGATGGCGGCATCATACGAGTCGCAAAGCCGGGCGGCACTCTGGGCCACCGCGTCGAGGACGGGCTGTATGTCTGTGGGCGAACCCGCAATGACTCGCAGAATGTTACTCGTGGCAGTTTGCTGCTCGAGTGCCTCGCTGATCTCCTGATTCCGTTTCTGGACTTCATCAAAAAGCCTCGCATTTTCCAGCGCCACGCTCATACTGCTGGCAAGAGTCTGGAGCAAGCGCACGTCAGCGTCAGCAAAGGCATCCTCGTGATCCAGATTCTGCAAACTGATGATCCCGGTTACTGAGTCTCCGGCAATCATTGGCACAAATACGGCGGATTTGGGCATGGCACCAGAAAGAACCGGATTGCCAAACTGGATGCCGGCCCTCTCTACGTCGCGATTGAGGACGAGGGGCTGACGCGTCTCGATGACATGCTTTCTGAAACCGTAGGAGGGCGCTGGCTTTGGCAAAAGCGTCCGGTCGCCTTTCTCAAAGGAGTAGCGCTCCGAAAGCATGTCGCTGGCGCGATCATGCGTCACGATATTGACCACATGCGAGCCAAACACCTCGCGGATCTTCTCGCCGACGAGATCGTAAATGGCCTGCATATCAAGCTTGGAGGCCAGGCCCTCTTGCACGCTGTTGATGATGGCCAACTCGGCAGCCCGCTGCTCGGTCTCCTTTAGCAGGCTTTGTGTCTGGTCGAAGAGGCGAGCGTTCTCGAGCGCCACGCTCATGCTGCTGGCGAGGGTTTCCAGCAGGCGCACATCCCCGTCGCTAAATGCGTGCTCGCGTTCGTTGTTTTTCAACTGAAACAGGCCACGCCCCACCCCACCAGACACGAGCGGGACAAAGACCTCTGATTTTGGCATCTGCATGCCGGGCAGTGGATAGGAGCCGTACTTCTCCACAGCTTGCGCGTGGTTCTCATTAATCACCAATGTCTCAGGAGTGCGAATGACGTGCGGGGTAAACCCGCTGGTTCCGAGGCGAAGGTCGGCAGGACTGATGCGCTGGCCGTTTTCGTAGGCATAGGGGAAACGCAGTACATCGGTCGCGGGATCAAGAACTCGAATCTGCATGTCGGTGTTCTTGAATATGTCACGGATCTTGTCACCAACCAAGTCATAGATCGCCTGCATGTCCAGCTTTGAGGCCAGGCCTTCTTGCACGCTGTTGATGATCGCCAACTCGGCCGCTCTCTGCTCGGTCTCTTTGAGGAGTCGTTTCGTCTCGTTGAAAAGGCGCACGTTCTCAATCGCAATGACGGCTTGATCAGCGAAGGTTTTCAGCAACGCGACCTGTTTGTCGCTGAACAGCCCGGTCTCACCGTGGCTGACCGCAAGTGCGCCGCGCGCGTCGCCATCCTTAAGCAATGGCACGAACAAGATACTCTTCATGCCCAGCACACGAGAGTACTGGCGCGTCAGCTCAGGCAGGGTGGCGTCATTTTGGCTGTCTGCAATGTTCAGCACCGCTTTGCCAAGAATTGCCCTTGACGAAAGACTGGAGTCGTAAGTCAGCGGTCGAGGATACTCGGTCTTGTTCAGTTCCCGGGCTTCGGGGGTCGCGTCGCGTGAGACCGCTTCGAAGACCAATTTGCCGTCGGTGAGGTAAACTGAGCTATTAATGCCCTCGCACAGCCTCATGGCGTGTTCTGCAATGACGTCCATTACAGGTTGAACATCGCTCGGTGAGCTGGCAATGACCCGCAAGATATCGGTGGTCGCAGTCTGCTGTTCGAGCGCCTCGCTGATTTCGAGATTGCGTTTCTGAACTTCATCAAACAGCCGCGCATTTTCGAGGGCGACGCTCATGCTGCTCGCCAGGGTCTGCAGCAAGTGTATATCAGCCTCACTGAAAGCATCCTCACGGTCCATATGCTGCAGCTCGATAATTCCGGTTACCTCATCCCCAACGATCATAGGGACAAACGCCAAGGATTTCCCCGCTTCACCCACAATCACCGGGTTGCTGAATTCGGCTGCGAGTCGTTCGGCATCCCGATTGATCACCATCGGCTGATGGGTTACCAGCACCTGTCTTCTGAATCCCACCGGTTTCCACGGCTGGATGTCATAGCGTATGCCGCGTTCAATCGCGTACCGCGGATGAAAAAGATCCGTTGCTGCATCGTACAATAGGATTCCGACCTCTTGGGCATCAGGGAATACCTCGCGAATCTTGTCCCCGACGAGGTCGTAGATAGCCTGCATGTCCAGTTTGGACGCCAGTCCCTGCTGAACACTTGTGATAATGGCGAGCTCGGCGGCCCGTTGCTGTTCAGCTTTGAAAAGGTGCTGGGTCTCGTCGAAGAGGCGCGCGTTCTCGATCGCGACACCCATGTTGGTTGAAAGCGTCTGCAAAAGGCGCTGGTGGCCCTCATTGAATGCGCGCGGTTCATAGTCGGTAATGCTCACAATACCGAGCACCTTCTCCCCGACGATAATTGGCACACCCAGCCAGGACTCTGCAATAATCCCCGAACCTTTCTCCAGGGCCTCGGGAGCCATATACGCCCCGTGTAGGGCTTGCTCCTGACGCGAACCCAGGAGCAGTGGTTGCCGGGAATTGATGATCTGGCTGGTCAATCCTTTTCCGAGGGGGAAGGGCTCGATATAGTCGATATAGCCGCCCTCTCCCTTGTCGAATTCGTACTCGACATGAATGAGATTTGTCTGCAGGTCGAGCAGCATGATCGAAACGCCATCGGCTCCAAAAATGTCCCGTACCTTGTCGCCCACGATACGCGCCATGGTCCTGATGTCCAGTGTGCGGGCCATCGCGTCACCGACGCTATTGATGATGGCGAGTTCGGCATTGCGCTGACGCGTCTCATCAATGGCGCGGGCGCGGGTCAAAGCGCCGGAGATATGTTGCGCCACAAATGTCAGGAGCTGCACATCTTCATCGGAATAGTCCACACCGCGTGTGTAGCTCTGCAGTGCAAGCGCTCCAAGGATGACGCCTTCGGCCTGCAGCGGAACAAAGATGCCGTCTTCGGGCAGCGTGCCTTGGAGCTGGGCCTCTCCGCTTTCCACGAGTGGCGCCGCGGTACCATGGAACGTCTTCCCCGTCCGCATAACGTAAGACGTTATTCCCTTGTATTCCTTGAATGGTGCGGGCGTCCAGATGGAGTCCTGCGAGTCCTTCTCGTCCGCGTGATACGGCCAGCTGATGAGGTCGCTTTGCCTGTCGTACAATGCAATGAAGAAATTCCTTGCATTCATCAGACTACCGACTATCGAGTGCAACCTTGTGTAGAACTCCTGCAAGTCAGTGGCAGAGCTGGCCGCGTCCGCGATCTGATACAACGCCCGGTGCAGGCTCTCTGCGCGCTGTGATTCGGTCTCGCAGCGCGCGAGGCGCGCCTGCAATTCCTGAATGGTATTCAGCTGATCAGTCATCAAACGCTCCTACTTTTCCGCGCGGGGCGCATTCGTGCGCAAGTCTCGTAGCAACCCCTGGTCGAGCCTGGTGCCGATCGGCAAATCTGTCACACTGAGACGCTCGGAGATCGTGGTGTAGAACAGTTCTTTCAGATCCGCATACGATTCAGCGAGCCGCCGCATCACCTTGGCTGGAATAATCAGGAACTCGCTATCCTCTTCCGTGATGACATTGGCTGTGCGAGCCGTGCCGGTCAGCGCGGCGACTTCACCGAAGAAATCGCCTTCCTTGAGATAGTTCAGTATGACGTATTCGTCATCCTTGATATAACCCACACCCACGCTGCCCTTCAAGATGAAGTAGGCGGCGCTGCTGGTCTCACCGCGGTACACGACCAATTTGCCGCCGGGCGCCTGTGCGACCATCGTTTGCTCGGCAAGTTGTCTGCGTTCCTTTTCGCTCATGGTTGCCAGTTCAGGCCGGTGGGCGATAAAACGAGTGATGACATCGAGCGAGGCCGTAGTTCCGGCCCCCAACCGGGGAGCTGCCTCTATGCCTCTCAGGCGCTGAAGAATGCGTTTCCATTCCGCCGCGGGGAGGGCGAAGGCCGGCACGACCACGACCGCAAGGCCGCCTGCGAGTATCACCAGCGAGCTGGACAGATAAAGCAGGCGCACGCTTACATAATCCCCCAAGCCTGCCATGAGCATGCCGATCACGAACATCGTGTCGCGCAGGACAAAAAGGCTGCTGTTGACACGCCCCCGCATCTCACGAGGCGTGGCTCGCTGGATCATCACCTGCCGGCCGATAAAGGACGGTGCATTCACGAAACCTGCAAACCCGATCAGAAAAATGGCGATCGCCATTGTAGGCGAAAAAGAGTAGGCAGCGCCGGAGGCCGCCATCAAGACAAAGCTGAGCGCGAGCCACTGGGCCTCACGGATGCGGTCCGCCAGCGCGGCCATCAGCAGACTGCCAAGAACCAAACCCAGTGCGTCGATCGATCCGAGCAGGCCAGTCTCGAATTCCGTGCCCTTGAGGATTCCGAGCGAAAACGGCAGCCACAGCGCAGACTGCAGCCCCAACATCACGAAGATGGGAGCGAGTATGGTGAACAAAGAGCGCAGAACCGGCAGATCCCGCACGGTCCGCAGCCCCGCCTGCAGATTGATGCCAATCGCCCGGATGCTGGTGTCCTCCACCGTGGCCATCGTGGGAATTCGCGTCAACAACATCAGCACCCCGGAGATGAGGAACGCCAGAGCGTTGAGATAAAACGCCCAATTGATGTCGAAGGTGGCGATAAGTCCGGCCGCGGCGAAGCCAACCATGGTGGCCGCGTCGCTACTGATGTTCATCAAGGAATTTGCGGCGGAAAGCTCCTCATCCGAGGCGAGCTCAGGCAGGACGCTGGCTTGTGCCGAGTCAGAGAACTGCAAAATGGCGCTGGAAAGCGCCACAATCACATAGATCCATGCCAGGTCTAGCCGGACCAGAAACGGAATCAGGAATATCAAAGCGGCCCGTAATAGGTCTGCCACCACAATGATTCGTTTCCGGTCGTAGCGGTCGACGAATACGCCTGCCAGAAGGCCCACAAGGATCGTGGGCGCGGCCGTCGCTATCAACA
>JBGPAT010000096.1:0-8503 GCA_041480885.1 Anaerolineae bacterium | reverse complement strand
GCGCGATCCGATCGCCACGTCAAAGTTGACCAGGGAAGGCGGCAGAAACCGGCTGACTTCGTGGATCGGCATGGACAGGTCGGCATCACACATGAAACGGTACTCGCCGGTGGCCGCCTGCATGCCGCGACGCACCGCAAGCCCTTTTCCGCGGGCCTCGGCACGGATCACACGCAGGCTCGGACGTCGCCCGGCATAGCTTTGTGCTATTTCGAAAGTGCGGTCGGTACTCGCATTTTCGATGACCAGCACTTCGGAGGCATAGTCCTGTGAGTCCAGAAAAGCAAACACCTGCTCCAGAGTGCGGGGCAGGCGGGTCTGCTCGTTGTGTGCCGGGATGATAATGCTTAGTAGTGGGCGGGACAAAGCGATTAGCGACCGGCGGTGAAGATCAGATACGCAAACCCGCCAAGTATAATGCACTCGAGCAGCAGCATGACACCCAGCACAATCCGTTGCCCGGGGCGCAGAGCACCCGCCGGCCGGCGGTGCCGCACCGGTTGCGTGGCACTAGGCTCACGGAAGTTGCCCGGAGCACCAGCCTGCGAGTCCTCCTCCAAGGCGAAAGTCACGTCGGACGGGTCAAAAGGCTTTGCTTCTTCGGCGGCCCGGAATATCGCCCGCGCCCGCGACTGCGGGGTTGGCGTCTCAGATGCCGGAGTCTCAGGTGCCGGGGCCTCGTCAGTGACCGCCTGCGGTCTGGGTTCCGAAAGGGCACCCTCCGGCCGCGGATTGACGAGATGGTCCACCACCTCATGCACGAGTTCGGAACTCAACACCGGTCGCGCCTGCTGCAAGGAGACGCCGAATTGCCTGACGGCATCACTCAGGACCACGCGGGCGATCGGCCGCAGTGATACGATATTGATCGCCGGGCCGGAGGCAATGAGAATGGGTTCCACTGGGCGGGGCAGAACCACACCCTGCCGCTCAAGAAAGAGCTGCACTGCCCGAGCCAGCCTAGTCACACGCCCTAACAGGTTGACCGAGGCAGGGATCGCTATCCCGTCTTTGATTTCATTCCATTGATCGCCTTTGGCTTGGTAGAAACCGCGCAGTCGCGTGACCCGCATCACGATAATACCCGCTGGACCGATGAGAATCAGCGGCTCAATGATACGGCTGCCGGCCAGCGTGAGATTCCGAATGAGCGTAAAGCCCTCTTCGAGGACGCCGCTCAATTGCAAAATGATCTGCTTCTGGGCTTCGAGTTCTGCCCCCCAGGAAGAGCCGTACCGCAGCACGCCCTGCAGCCGTTGCAGCAGGTTTGTCTCGCCGTTGTCGGCCTGAAACGGGGTCTTATCAATGACTCTCATCTTGGAGCTGCCTTCTAGCCTGCTGCGCTGTTGAATGCAACCCCCAGGCAAGAGCGCGGAGACGTCAACGGCAACGTAATCATGTCCTGCTAGAACGCGGGGACGCCTTCCAGTTCGTCGTGATCGTGTTGGGAGAGCGTGGTCACGACCTGCTGGCCATCCTGACCTACAAGGCTGATGGGCTTACCCACCTCGAATGTGCTGGCAAGATATGCCGCGCGCTGGCCGGTTACAAACCGCTTTCCCTCTTTGAGTCGTTCCACTAACGTCTTGCGGTCCAGCAGAACATGGTCCGAGAAAGTGGCGCCGCGACGCTCGTAGGCGCGCACGACCTCGATTTTGCCGGCCTTGAATCGTGCAGCTTCGATGACTCCGTCGAACTTCGCCATGAACCCTCCCTTTTTATTTTAGCACACAGTCGGGCTCAAACACGCCTTGCGGGCCGCGAGCTCTGAACTTCAGTGCACGGACAAGCACATAGCCCACCTCGAGTCGGGGAACTGCGGGCAAGGATGGGCCGCTGGGCGCTTCCGCCGCGCGGTAAAATCGGGTTCCGGGAACTGTTGAAGCGAAGTTGAATTCGCAGAATGCATCGCCGCTCTTCGTGCTGGAACGCCGGTGCCGGGCCGGCTATTTCAATTCAGGAAGAAGCAAGGCCTGCCCGTCTTTGAATTGCCCGGAGGCCATCGAAAACAGGCTGCCCACATTGTCATAGGTCAGGTACTTCATGCCTCGATACCGTACATTCGGATCGTCCTGTGGATAAACCTTGACCCGGAGATTCTGTTGCCCGGCGTAATCCACTATTGCCGCGTACCGATTGAATAGGGGTTCTGTCGGCTCAGCATAGCCGGAAGCTGCGGCATTCGATAAGTAGTTTGCCAGCTCCCAGCCAATGAGCGCCTTGTTGAAGTCCTCCATGGCCTGAGGCACAAAGTCCGCTGGCCAGGCTGCGGCGGCCAGGTTGTAGTCATATCTGGCCTTTTGGAGCTGCTGGCCGAAGTCAGAATACGAGGCTCGCCGGGCGGCCATTGCATCCAGCGTCGAGCCGTCCTCGAGCACCGCATTCAGTCGGTTTCTCAGATCGTCGGAGATTCTCGGCTTTTGGGGGCCACATGCCGACAGCACAAACAGCAGGGCTAAGGCTAGCTTCTTCATCGCTCAACTCCTCACACTCATGCGACATGCCCGGTGGGCACGCACCAGGCGCGTCAACTTTGACCTTCCGGATTCAATGGGCTGCGCGACGATTTTTCTCGGCGAGGCAGCCGCAATTCTGGCTCGCGTGTTCGCAGAATCCAAACGAAGCGGGTGAGCATTGCCCCCACGCGAAAACCCCTTTTGATGCATGAAGAGATATCTACCAGAAATAATGGCTAAGCAACTGCATAAGGAAGGTCTGAAGTCCCGCCAGAATCATTAGATCCCGTGTGAGCACGTTGTCGTTCTCATGCAAGAACAGGAGCATAAATGGATAGATGAACATGCAGGATCGCGCTGTTTCTCCCACCCGGTTAAGACCGGCTAGAAACATCAGTCCAAGCGTTGCCATACCCACAAGCCCGATGCGCGCAGCATCGGTACTTAGTTTCCCAGGGATCAATGGTTGCCGAGCTTTGCGGAAGAACAATGCCAGGCAGCCTATGGAGAAGAAGAATGCTATCTCGCCAACACATTCCAGACGACTCAAGACATAATTGAGTGGATCAGTCAGGCCTCGAAAGCCCCCCGGATTCTCGATACGGGACGCGGTTATGAATGCTTGAATGTGGTTATAGTGGCCAAATTTATCTAGAGCGTAAATTGCTAGTCCCAACAAGATGGCTGCCACGACAGTGCTTATCATTACCCGCGCGCTGCGCTTTGTAAGCCATTCCACTCCGCCCATGAAACCGCCCACCACCAACGCAAATACACCCGCGAAAGTCAGCAGGTTAGTAAAGATGATGCCAGCCCCAAACAGGGATAGGCCAATCAGGGAGAACCTTGGCCGTCGAACGAGCATAACCAGTCCCAGCAGAAATGTCGTACAGGTTGTCAGTACTATTCCATCCAAGCTGACGGCAATGTAAATATTCACGGCCGGTATCAAAGAGAACAATATCGCCAGCCTGTTTCGGGCTTCTCGTCCCAGCCCAAGTTCAGCGAATACCCAACTCATTATCGGGATCGACAGGCTGGCAATGAAGATCATTGCAGCCGCCAGCCGCAGAGGGCGATCGCCCACAAGTTGAATCAATGTGTAGTGAAATAGGACGGCAAACGGGGGGTGGGTCTGGCTGTGAACAAGCAAGTGTGGTTGGTTGATATTGAAAGTTGACAGCCAATCCACCCACGATGTGATCTTCAAAGCATCATGGTAGTACTGAAAATTCGATGCTACCAATGGCTGTCGAAACGCGATATCAGGATTACCTTGAATCAGATTTCCGAGAAGAATAAATGATAAGCCAACCAGCCAGGCTTGAAAAATGCCATATTGCATCTTGGGGATTTTGGCCGCCCAAAACAGCAAAAAGAGAAATGCTGCTGCGTATGGAAGACCGGAGGCATTGAAGGTCAATCCTGGGGACTGGGGAATTGGGAACCAGAGAGGGATATCGTAACTGTAGCTTGGGAATGATTTTTGCAAGACAAAGTTTGCCGCTGCCAGCAGAACAAAGGTGGAAAGAATGATTCCTATTGTTCGTGTTTGCTGGCGTTTGACAAAGTCCTTGATCTCGTGCGCAACTTCAACGAAGGCATTCATATCTGTCGTTGAGAACTTTCAGTGCGACCGAGGCAAGTGACCATTTTTGCTTCGCTGCAAGCTGTGTAAAGATAAAACACCGCCTCCTCTGCCGTTGCTGGCTAGATGTGGCGGCGTTCTGCCTAGTAAAGTCGGGGTGCCGGGATTTGAACCCGGGACCTCTTGCTCCCAAAGCAAGCGCGCTACCAACTGCGCTACACCCCGGACAACCGTATTCTATCAGAGGGACCGTGGCGTCGCCGGCGCCATGTGCTACCGACGGAGTTTACCCCGCGCTGCGAGGTTACATCCCAAGGCGCGACGAGTATAATGCGAAGGATTACCCCCCGTCAAGCACAGGGCTCATATGAAGTGTCTTCGCCTCGTTCTATTGGTGCTGTTCATGCCCGGGCTGTCCGCGTGTGCTTCTCTCAATAAGCCCGTTTCTGCGCCCACAGCGGCCGAGCCTGTCCCCACAGCGGAGATCACTTCAACACCTTCCCCGACACTCCCGCCGACGCCAACAGCAGTTAACTGTCTTGGCCTGCCAGGCCAGCTAGTCTCCGGCGCCCTCGATACCACTACTCCTCCGCAGCAGTACTTGATCTATTTGCCACCCTGCTACGGCCAGAACCCGGACCAGCGCTACTCGGTCCTGTACCTGCTGCATGGACAGCTTTCCACCGACAGCCAATGGGTCGACCTGGGGGCACCGGCCGTGGCCGATAGCCTGATCAGTTCTGGCGCGGCCCCGCCGTTCATTATCGTCTTGCCAGATGACCGCTACTGGAACCTGCCGTCAGGCGATGGATTTGGTGACCGCCTGATCAACGACCTCATTCCATTCATTGATGGCAATTATCGTACGCTGGCGGACCGCACGCACCGCGCCTTGGGCGGTCTATCGCGCGGCGGGGGCTGGGCGGTCCACATCTTGCTCACCCAGTATGGACTTTTCGCCAGTATCGGACTGCACTCGGCGGTCATCTTCGACAACGATGCGCGGGAATTGAGGGTGCTCGTGCCCGATGTACCTGCGGATGCATGGCCGCGCCTATGGCTCGACGTCGGCGATGGGGACGGTGGACTCGGCAAGATCCAGGCATTCGAATCTCTGATAAATGCGTACGAAGTGCCGCATGAATGGCGGATGTACACCGGCGGCCACACGAATTCGTACTGGCATGCTCACATCACTGAGTACCTGGAGTGGTACGCCGAGGGGTTTCGGGAGAGCGCCAGCCCGGTTGTCACGACAACGCCGGCGCCCTGAAACAGCGCCTGCAAAGTTTCCGCTGATATAATGCTGTCATGTCCCTCACACTCGAGGAAGTCGAGCACATCGCAAAGCTGGCGCGCCTTGAACTGAGTCAAGACCAGAAAGTCCTCTATCGCGACCAGCTTTCGAAGATCCTCGATTACATTGCCAAGCTGCGTGAACTGGATACAGCCAACGTGCAACCCACGGTCGCCGGGGGATTGGCGCAGATGGTTTTACGCGCCGACCAACCGCGCCCCAGCCTGCCTGTGGACGTGCTTCTCAAGACGGCGCCCGAGGCCGAAGACGACCAGTTCAGAATCCCCCCGGTTTTTGAATAGTCAGGCCCATTCTAAGGGGATGTCTGGCAAATTCCTCGGGAAGCGGCCTGAACTGACAGGCGCGCGACCTTCATGACCGCCCTCACCGATCTGACACTGTCACAAATGCAGGCGGGCATGCGAGGCGGCGAATTCTCAAGCCGCGATCTCGTCCAGGCTGCGCTCGAGCGCATCTCCAAGCTTGAACCGTCCCTGCACGCTTTCCTGCAGGTGGCAGGAAGCTCCGCGATCAAGCGAGCAGACGAGATGGACGAGAGACGAAGAAAGAACCGGGATGCCGCCCCATTGCTTGGCATTCCCATTGCCATCAAAGATATCCTGACTGTTGAAGGACTGCCCTGCACCTGCGGCTCCCGGATCCTCGAGGGCTTTGTCCCGCCTTTCACGGCGACCGCTGTCGAGAGACTCCTGAAGGCGGGGATGGTGATCATTGGCAAGACCAACACCGATGAATTCGCCATGGGCTCTTCGACCGAAAACTCGGCATATGGTGTGACGCACAATCCTTGGGATGCGGGGCGTGTGCCCGGCGGCTCATCAGGCGGAAGCGCGGCGGCCGTCGCCGCGCGCTATGTGCCGGCCGCGCTGGGTACGGATACCGGTGGCAGTGTTCGGCAACCAGCCTCGCTGTGCGGCGTGACCGGGCTCAAGACTACTTATGGCCGCGTGTCGCGCTATGGGCTGGTGGCCTTTGGCTCATCGCTCGATACCGTGGGTGCCTTTGGCCGCACAGCACAGGATGTGGCGGCTGTTTTTTCCGTCATGGCCGGCTTGGATCCGCTGGACGCGACGTCGGCAGATGTGAAAGTGCCATCGGTTGATTTCGGCGAGGCGCGAGAAGCCGCAGCCCTGCACGGCCTCAGGATCGGGGTCCCCAAAGAATACTCCACCGCGGGAATCCAGCCTGCAGTCGAGGAGAAAACGGAGGCCGCGGTGGAGTTGCTGAAGGGCCTGGGTGCTGAAGTCCACCCGATCAGCTTGCCGCACACCGAGTACGCGCTGCCGGTGTACTACATCATCGCTCCCGCCGAGGCGTCGGCCAACCTGGCGCGCTACGACGGGATCCGCTATGGCCCGAGAGAGCCAGCCCGGGACATGGTGGACGTCTTCTATCGTACGCGCGGACGGCGCTTTGGTCCGGAGGTAACGCGCCGGATTATGATTGGCACGTATGTGCTCTCGGCCGGGTACTACGATGCCTACTATTGGCAGGCGCAGAAGGTCCGCACATTGATCCGGCGCGACTTCGAAGCGGCTTTCCGGGAGGTGGACCTGATCGCGGCTCCCACCTCGCCCAGCACGGCATTCAAAATCGGCGCCCACGAAAACGATCCGCTGGCCATGTACCTTGAGGACGTGTTCACCCTGCCCGCCAATCTGGCCGGGCTGCCCGGGATTTCGTTCAACGTTGGCTTCGACGAAGAGCACCTGCCCGTGGGGCTGCAGTTGATCGCGCCGCCCTTCCGTGAGGAACTCTTGCTGCGCACGGCTCACGCTTACCAGCAAGTCACGGATTGGCATACGCGGGCACCTCAGCTGTAGGGTCTTGCGTTTCGACGAGTAACTCGTAGCGAGAACACAAACATGCAAACATGAACATCCTGGTCACAGGCGGGGCTGGCTACATTGGTGGCGCCACGGCCGAGGCCCTGCTGCAGGCAGGACATACCGTAACCGTATACGACTCGCTGATCACCGGCCATCGTGCGGCCGTCCCGCGAGGAGCGCAGTTCATTGAGGCTGCGCTGGAAGACCGGCGCAGCCTCTCGAAGACCCTGACGCGCGGGTCCTACGACGCAGTCATGCATTTCGCGGCTTTCATCGAGGCCGGAGAATCGATGAAGAATCCCGGCCGGTTCTATTTCAACAACCTGGACAACTCATTGATGCTCATTGATACGGCCGCCCTCGCCGGCATCAAGCAGTTCGTGCTTTCATCCACGGCCGCAGTGTATCAATCCAGCGATCAGGCGCTCGCGGAAGACTCACGTCTGGGGCCGACGAATGTATACGGGCACACCAAGTTGATCGTGGAGCAGGCCCTGGACTGGTATCGCCAGATTCACGGTCTGCGTTTTGCAGCGCTGCGCTATTTCAACGCCTGCGGGGCACTGCCGGGACACGGCGAAGCACATCAACCCGAATCCCATCTCATTCCTTTGGTGCTGCGCGTCGCGTTGGGCGAAAGCGAATCGGCTTCCATCTTCGGCACAGACTATCCGACGCCGGATGGTACCTGCATTCGCGACTACATTCACATTGCCGACCTGGTGTCCGCCCACTTGCTGGCTCTGGATGCGCTTCAGAAGAGTGAAAGCTTGACTTACAACGTCGGCAGCGGCAAGGGCTTCTCTGTGCTCGAAGTGATCGAGATGGCCAGGCGGGTCACTGGTCATCCGATCCCGGCGGTCGCCTCGCCCCGCCGAGCCGGCGACCCGCCGAGGCTGGTTGCCTCGTCCGACAAGATCCGGCGTGAACTCGGCTGGCAGCCGGAGCATGCCGACCTGCAGGACATCATCTCCAGCGCGTGGGAGTGGCACAAGTCCCATCCGAAAGGCTACCAGACCCAATGACATTCATGGTTGTGCTCGTAGGATGGGTCTTTTCCTTGTGCCTGCATGAGTTCTCACATGCGCTCGTGGCCTATGCCGGAGGCGACACCACGGTCCGCGAGAAAGGCTATCTAACATTCAATCCGCTGAAGTACACGCATCCGGTCTACTCGCTGTTACTCCCCTTGATCTTTCTGGTGCTTGGCGGAATTGGCCTTCCGGGCGGAGCTGTCTACATCGAGACCTGGCGCCTGCGAAGCCGTACGTGGATCAGCGCGGTGTCGCTGGCCGGACCAACGTCGAACCTG
>JBGPAT010000095.1:0-8510 GCA_041480885.1 Anaerolineae bacterium | reverse complement strand
CTCCAGCCTCTGTTTGACGTCATCCTGCGGCACATCCCGGCTCCGCATGTGGACGTGCAGGCTCCACTCCAAATGCTGGTCACGGCGCTAGGTTACGACGACTATCGAGGCGTGACGGCGGTGGGCCGGGTCTTTGCGGGAACGATCAAGGCTGGCCAGAAACTTGCCCGGCTGACCGCTGACGGCAGGAACCTGCCAGAAACGGTTCCCTATCTATATACATTCCAGGGGCTCAACAAAGTGGAGATTGAGGAGGCCAGTGCAGGCGAGATCGTGTCGTTGGCCGGTCTGCAAGGAATCGCCATCGGTGAGACCCTTGCCGATCCCGTGGCTCCGGTAGCATTACCCACCATCAAAGTCGAAGAGCCCACTGTGCGCATGACGTTCGGGGTCAACACCGGGCCGCTCTCCGGGAGGGAGGCCAAGTGGGGCACATCGCGCAAATTGCGCGAGCGTCTGTTCGATGAGCTGCGCACCAATGTCGCCTTGCGCGTCGAGGCGACGGACTCGGCGGAGACGTTCCTGGTCTCCGGACGCGGCGAACTGCACCTCGGCATTCTGATCGAAAACATGCGCCGTGAAGGCTATGAGTTTCAAGTGTCGCGGCCCGAGGTCATTTTTCACAAGGCAGTGGATGGCTCCCTGCTGGAGCCGTATGAGGAAGTGCACATTGAGACTAGCAGCGCGACCGTAGGCGTCGTCGTGGAGATGCTGGGCAGTCGGCGCGGCAAGATGCTTGACATGCACGAGACCGGCCAGGGAACGACTCGACTGACCTACATCGCACCGACGCGCGGCCTGCTGGGTTTCCGCTATCAGTTCCTTACGTCGACGCGCGGCGCGGGTGTGATGCACACGGTGTTCAGTGGCTACGATGAGATGGCTGGTTCCATGGCAATGCGGAGCACGGGCTCAATTGTGGCCATGGAGGCCGGCGATACCACGGCGTACGCGCTCAAGTCCGCCGAGGACCGTGGCATGCTGTTCTACGGCCCGGGGGTGATGGTTTACGAGGGCATGGTGGTCGGGGAGAGCAGCCGCGGTCAGGATATTCCCATCAACGTCTGCCGGAAGAAGCACCTCACCAACGTGCGGTCGTCGCATGGCGACATGGAGATCCGGCTGACGCCGCCTCGGCAGATGAGCCTGGATGAAGCGGTGGAGTACCTGGCGGATGATGAACTGTTGGAAGTGACCCCCGAGTCGTATCGCATCCGCAAGCGAATCCTCAACACGGATGAACGGGGAAAACAGACCAAGAAGGCCAAGGAAGCGCTGGAAGAGTAAAAAAGGTCAGGTCTCGCATTCCTATGTGCGAGACCTGATTTGTATTGATCGGGACCACCGGTGAGTCTGTCCCCGAATTGCCTCTGAGATCGCGGAGGCTCAGAGGCAATGAGCGGGCCTATTATCAGGCTACGGACACGTGAAATTCCAGGTCAGTTGCGGAGACGTGCCGGCATCATTGTATGCTTCCACCGCATAGGTCATCGACGAGCCGATTGTGAAATCGGTGGTTTCCGTGTAGGTCGTTGTGTTGGCGGCCAAGTCGGCCACCTTGTTGCCCAGGCGGTACACGCGATAGCCATTGACCGCTTCTGCCGGAGCTCTCCACTGCAACGTTGTGGTAAGCGTCGTGTTGTTGCAGGTGTAACTGTAGTTGACGCGGCCCGGCCCGCCCGGCGGCTTCTGCGCGCTGGCCTGCGGTGTGACCTCAGGCAGGAGGGCAAAGCTGCCGCCGGGCGTGGCGTCCTTCACCTGCACCCAACAGCTGCTCCCACTCGCCGGGTCTTTGACCAGCCAGTAGCCGTCGGCTGTATCTTTGGCGATCATGTCCACGTTAGTCCCGCCGGCGAAGGACGCGATTTTTGTGGAGTCCTGGCTTGGGCCACTGCGGCACGTGGCGTTGTTCGTGTTGATTCTCAACGTGGGCTTGGTCGTGGCGGTGGCGGCCACCGGTGAGGCAGAGGCCGTAGGCGCGGCTGGCGAGGTCGCAGTGCTGTAGGCCTGCATTGTCAGGGCCACAACAGTAGCCACGGCGTCCACCGGATTGGCTGATGGAGGCTGAACGCCAATGGCGCAGCCCAACGTTGTCAGCAGAAGTCCAATCGAGATTGGGAGACGGATCCTGGAGGATTTCATAGACTCACCTTCGCGCCTTTGAATGGTAGAGCAGGCTCCAGCTTGTTCCGAATTCCTGCAGCCCGTGGAGCCTGGTCTGAGTCTCCGTGGCCTCGGAATGCTCATTTGCATACGGAACCAATCGTGTGGCTCAATCGCGGAGAG
The DNA here is from genome assembly GCA_041480885.1 of Anaerolineae bacterium. GTDB lineage: Bacteria > Chloroflexota > Anaerolineae > Anaerolineales > Villigracilaceae > Fen-1038. Next base: position 6,224 of record JBGPAT010000095.1, on the reverse strand, counting down.
ACGCCGACATCGTTGTAGGCCTCCACGCTATAGGTCAGGGAGGTTCCGATCACAACATCCGCGGTATCGGAATACTTGGTGACATCGGAGGGTAGGTCTGCAACCAAGGTGTCCTGGCGATAGACTCGGAAGCCATTGGCATCGTTGGTCGTGTCTACCCATGAGAGGTCGATGGTGATCGTATATAGCATGCCGGCTTTATAAGAACAGAAGAAGGGCCAACTCAACTCCCTTGGGCCAGCCGGAGGCTGTCCCGTCGCCCGCTGCGGCGCGATCTCTGGAAGCGATTGGAAACTCCCGCCCGGAGAAGATTCCAGAGCCCTGACCCAGCATGTGATTGCACTAGTAGGCAGCCGCACCAGCCAGGCACCTGCCGTGCTGTCTTTGCCAACCATGTCCAGCGTTGTTCCTGCTGGCAAAGACGCAACCACACTTGAATTTGATCCTGTGCCGGTCCGGCATTTCACATCTTTGTTGAGATAGAGCCGTGGACTATCAAGAGTCGGCTGGACCGCGAACAAGGGGGGCAGGGTGGGCGTCTGGGAAGTAGCTGAGCGCGTAGCCGCCTCAAAGGTTGACGCGACGATCGTCGCCGCCGCCTCGCCGATATTAGGGACTTCCTGCTGTTGCGGGGATGAACTGCAGGCTGATATTACGATGCACATCAGACTTGACAGTCCAAGCATGCCCCGACACTCCCCCCGCATCGTCATGCCCATATTCCAATGATCATATTCACGGTTGACACCAGTGTATTCTCCGCACGAAATCACCGGCGAGGGCGAGATTTCATTCCGCGTCCCCTTCGAGCCAGCTCGCCATGTATTCTTTCTTTTCCAGTTCCAGCGCCTGTTTGGTGAGCTGCAGGGGATAGAACGTGTCCACCATGACCGCCAGCTCGTTGGTCTCCTTCTTGCCGATGGAGGCCTCGGTAATGCCTGGTTGAGGGCCATGTGGAAGGCCATAGGGATGCAGGCTGATATCGTACTGGTCAATTCCTTTGCGAGACATAAAATTGCCCTCCGCGTAGTAGATCACCTCATCCGAATTTACATTGGAGTGATTGTACGGGACGGGGATGGCCTGGGGGTGATAGTCGAAGAGGCGCGGCACGAAAGAACAGACGACGAAGTTGTGCCCTTGAAAGGTCTGGTGGGCGGGCGGCGGCTGGTGGACGCGGCCCGTAATGGGCTCGAAATCGCCGATGTTGAAGATCCAGGGGTAGAGATAGCCATCCCACCCCACGACGTCGAATGGATGGTGATCCAGCTCGTGGCGCGTCAGGTGATCTCGCACTTTGATGCGCACCTCGAACAAGCCGCCCTCGGTATGCGTTTCCAGCTTCTGCGGGACACGGATATCCCGTTCGGAGTAGGGAGCGTGTTCGAGCATTTGACCATAGTCATTGCGATAGCGCCTGGGCGGCTCCAGCTGGGAAGGATTCTCGATGGTAAAGAACCGCGCTTCCTGGCTCTCGAGCTCCATCTGCCACGTAGTCCCAAAAGGTATGATCACGTAGTCGCCTTCGTGAAACGGCAGATTGCCGAACTGGGTCTTCAAGATGCCCCGGCCTTCATGTACCCACCATGTTTCATAAGCCTGCGCGTTGCGGTAGAAATAGTCCATACTCTTGCTGGCGCGGCAGATGCCCAGGGTCACATCGTTATTGCCAAGCAGCGGGATGCGGGCCGACACAGGGTCCGCCCCCAGCGGAGCCTGCATGGTCTTGAACGCCCGATGTTGGATGGGACCGAAATCCACGAATTCCGGCTTGCGCGGACCCATGTCTTCGGTCCTGCCGACGCGCGGAGGAAGAAAGTGGTGATACAGGATCGATTGGATGCTCGAGAATCCCTCCAGACCCATCAATTCCTCGCGGTAGAGTTTGCCATCTTGCTTCCTGAACTGGGTATGCCGCTTGTGGGGGACCTGGCCTAGGGTGTGATAGAAAGGCATCCTGCCTCCTTAGGGAGAAACCTGTAAAGACTGCATCAGGTCGTCCAGTGACGTCAGCGTGGGCTGGAAGGCGTCCGGTGGGCTAGCATTCAACTTTGCAGTGACCGCCTGATAGTAATTCGTCCAAAGGGCCGGGTCAGTGATATCAGTCCCCGGAAACGGGATGCCGTCAGCAGGCACCGGCGAGGCGGGATTGCTATCCGAAGCCAGGAACGCGGCATTGATCGGAAGCGTCGCAACAACATAGGACTTGCCGTCGCTCGTCAGGCCCTCAAAATGGTAGAACAGCTCATGATTGTTTATGGGCGCGTCGTACTGCGCGTATTCGGCGAGCACGCGCACGCCGCTGCCACCGTTGAAAGTAATCATCTTTGTCTGCGCGCCTATGATTTGATCCGCGTTGGCCCAAGGCAGCCGGGGCAGAGTATCGTTGCTCACAGCAGCCGATGGGCTGGCGAGTATGGCTTGCAGACGCTGGATGCTGATCGCTGCGCCCGTGCCCAGGTCCGCATAGTCCTTTGCAGGATATACCTCGATCTGTGGCTGGAAGAACTTGCCCTGGAGGACGTAGGCCTGCAACGTGAAGCGCAAGTACGCGGGTGCCACCTCCCAGGGGGCGCCGCTTTGGTCATTGACGGCCGCCACGTTTTCCGGGAGAGCGCCGCTTGCCAGGCCGGAAGGAATTACAAAACGCACGCCAGCCGAAGAAGCGGGAATGCCGCCGGGTATCGAGACCGTGGGTGACGCCGGCGAGGGGAATGATGGCATCACCGCAGAAGTAGGTGTCGTCAAGGCTCGCAGAGTGGCGGCCACGATCGTGGAAACATCTTCGGTGGGACCGACAGATGTGCTGAGAAGCCCGCATGCCAGGCCTGCAATCGCTGCCACCGCAGCCAGGAGGATCTTGAATGAACTCTGCATGTTGTATCCTACGGTTGAATCGAGATGGACTTTACCAATGCGTCCAGGGTATCCAGAGCCGGTTCGAATTGACTCGAAGTCGCATGCTCGAGCAGCTGCGTGATTTGAGTGTAGTAGGCTTCGAAGCTCGAGCCCGAGGCCGTGCTTGGGGGAAAAGGAATACCTCCCGCCGGCACGGGTGAATCCGGATTGTTATCGCTCGGCAAAAAGGGGGAAGTGGTGGGAAGAATCGCGATGATATAGTATTTCCCGTCCTGGCTGAGGCCCTCGAAGAGATAGAACAAGCCTCCATTATTTATGGGTGAAACGTCTGACGCGTACTGCACCACGTCGCGCAGCCCTGAGCCGCCATTGAATTCAATCAGTTTCACCTGCGCCGCGATGGCCTGGCCTGCATTGAAAAATGGGATATCCGGCAGCGAATCGGCTGTGTAAGGCCCATTCGGATTGGTCAGTATGGCTTGCAGGCGTTTGACGCTCTCGCCGGCGCGCGAGTTGGCGACGGCGAACTCGGGCGCCGGGTAGACAAGCACTTGCGGCATATGGAAGCTGCCTCGGAGTGAATAGCCCAGCAGGCTGATCTGCAGATGAGCGGGAGCCACGTCCCAGGAGGCGCCGGTCTGAATGGTCACCACATCAATGGGCTCGGCGTTTGCAGTCGTGGCCAACCCTGGAGGAATCACCAGCTTGATCGGGGACGCCAGCACCGTAATGCCGCCGGGTGCGGTTGCGCCAGCCGTTGCGCTCGCGGTCATCACCTCCTGTGAGGCCAATATGATCGGTGTGCTGACCGCGCCGCAGCCAACCGTCACACCGAGGCATGCAAGAATAAGCGTGGACCCAAGCATGAGCCTTGAAGCCATTCCATCGGCCTGATCAGGCCATCCCTATTACCTGCTGGATCGGACTAAAAGGTGTTTGGAGCATTGACGCCCTTCTTGCCGACTTTGTTCCTGAGCGTGCCGATCCGTTCAATCTCCAGCTCAACCTCGTCGCCGGCCTTCAGCCACGGACCCCTGGCTTTTGTCAATTCGAGCAAACAGCCAGTGCCGACCGTGCCAGAGCCAATGACGTCGCCCGGCATGAGAGTGACGCCTTGGGAAGCCCGCGCCAGGATATCCGCGAATGACCAAAAAATATCCTTGAAATTGCCATGCGATTTCTCCACGCCGTTGATGCGGCCGCGCATCTCCAGATCATAGACTCCAGCCCGGCCCACCGACTTATCTGCGAGCTCATCGGGTGTTAGGATGCATGGTCCGAGCGAAGAGGCGAAGTCCTTGCCCTTGGCAGGGCCGAGACCCACCTTCATCTCCTCGCGCTGCACATCGCGGGCAGACCAATCATTGAAGATCGTGTAACCGAAGATGTGCTGCGGTGCGTCCTCGGGCTTGATGTCGCGGCCCGGCTTTCCGATTACAACCGCGATCTCCAGTTCGTAGTCCATTTCATTGGTGTAGGCCGGGTAGGGAATCTCATCGTCCGGACCAAAGATGTTGTTGGGATTGGTGAAGTAGAAGATGGGAAACTTGTACCATTCCTCGGGGACCTCTCGTCCGCGGTTGGTATTGGCCGTCTTGACGTGCGTCTCGAAGGCGTAAGCGTCCCGCAGGGTCGTTGGCCGCAGGAGGGGGGCGTGAAGCCTGACCCGCTCCAGCGCGATCCGTTTCCCCTCTGAGGCTCGCCTGGCGCGTTCCAACCCGCTCTTGCCAGCCTCGATCAGGTCCAACATCGAGGCGAACGGCAGAGGATAGATTGACCCGTCAACCAGCAGGCCGGGCTGATGCGACTTGGCCGTTGTGGAATAGGTGACAAGTTTCAAGGAACTCCTGCTTCCGGGCGCGGCTCTCAGTGGATGCCGGGCTATAAGTTGCCCCGCTGCTCCTGTTCCATTTCGATGGCCTCGAACAGCGCTTTGAAGTTGCCCTTGCCGAAGCTTTGCGATCCGTGGCGCTGGATGACTTCGATGAACATCGTCGGGCGATCCTGGATGGGCTTGGTGAAGATCTGCAGCAGGTATCCTTCATCGTCCCGGTCCACAAGAATGCCCAGATCATGGACGGCCTGCAGATCCTCGTTGATCTTGCCCACGCGTTCGGGCAGAATCTCGTAGTAGGTCTCCGGCACGCGCAGGAACTCAACGCCGTTGGCTCGCAGCTGATCCACGGTCTTGAGGATGTCTCCTGTGATGAGGGCGATATGCTGGGCGCCGGGGGTCAGATAGTAATCGAGATATTCCTCGATCTGGCTCTTCTTCTTGCCTTCGGCGGGCTCATTGATTGGAAATTTGACGCGCCCGTTGCCGTTGGACATGACCTTGGACATCAATGCCGAGTATTCCGTGGAAATGTCCTTGTCGTCGAAGTGCAGGAGCTGGCGAAAGCCCATGACCTCGTGATAAAACTTCACCCAATCATTCATCTTGCCCAGAGCGACATTGCCCACTATGTGATCGATGGCCGCCAGCCCGACCGATTGGGCTTCCTTGTCCTTGATCGGCCGGTAGGTGGGTGCAAACACGCCCTTATAGTCGCCGCGGTCCACGAAGACGTGCAGTGTCTCGCCGTACGTGAATATGGCGGACGTGCGGAATATGCCGAAATCATCCTTCTGTTCGCGCGGCGCCCAGGCAGACTTGCCGCCTCGGGACGTGGTCTCCGTCCAGGCATTTTCGACGTCATCCACCTCCAGCGCAATCACTTTCACGCCGTCGCCGTGGACCATGTGGTGCGCCGAGAGTTCATTGGTTGGTGTGTAGGCCGCGGAAACTACAAAACGGGCCTGGCCCGCCTCCAACACGTACGAGGCAAACTCGCGGTTGCCTGTCTCCAGGCCGGAGTACGCGACGGGTTTGAAGCCATATGCCTTCCACCAGTAATACATGGCATGGCGGGCATTGCCCACATAGAAGTGGACGTGGTCAATGGCTTTGATTTGAAGGAAGTCAGCTTCTTCAGTAATGGGACGGGAATCGTCCTTGAGTGCGGATTTCGCCGCAATCTTGTTCATTTCTCTCTCCTTGGATTGTCACCTTGGTCCGCCGACCGGTCCTAATTGGGCACTGGGTCTCACCAACAGCCTGCAGGCCGCTATTTAAGTGCGGTGATTCTACGCCAAAGACTATCCGATTGCAACTCATCGGAATCGGAAGGCCTTCTCCTTGGCTGATGAGCCACCCTGCGCAGATAAAAGACCGTTGGGGAACTCAGTTAGAAAGGTCGGCGCCGACTTGCTGACTGCGATCGCCGGCGGGCGCTGATCCACTGGCGCGAGGCGACCCGGCGACTAGCTATGAGTCACCAGCTGGTGACCCGGGGGGCGCCATCAGAACATTGTGGATAAAATCG
>JBGPAT010000094.1:0-8576 GCA_041480885.1 Anaerolineae bacterium | reverse complement strand
TGAAGGCCTACAAGCTCCCGGATACCTCTGCCCGTCAGAACGCATTGCAGGACATGATGATCGCTCTGGTGAAGTCAGTGGGCGAAAAAATGAGAGGCTTCAGCCGCAAGGAGACTCAGGACTACTACAAGAACATCATGGAGCAGGCCTGGGCTCAAGTCGAGTCGGCGCAGACTCCCGAGGTCAAGGGGCAGAAGATCGACGACAACCTTGAGTGGACGATGCTGGATCGCAACTACGATGATCGCTCTCGGCGCGTGTTCAGCGGCCCCATTTATGTTCCGATGTGGTGGGGACGCTTCGACCCGACCTACCAGCCGATGTCAACTGCTTCTACCTCCGGCGCGCCCATCGCTACCGCCTCTCACACCGGAGGTTCATCTGCGCTCCCCGGAGCCAACCTCGCCGCCTCCGTGGTCGGCGGCGTCCAAACCTTCTCCACGAAGGCCGTTGGCAATCTGAACGCTTTCACCCAGAGGGTAACGAATGTCACCAATCCTCCCCCGCCTCCATCCACCAGCAGCCATCGCGGCGGTGGCGGCGGTGGCGGCTGTGCCTGCGCTTGTGCCTGCGCCGGTTGTGCCTGTGCGTGTGCAGGTGGCGGCCGGTGATATCCCACCTTGCCTCATGGCATAGCGCGTGATCTATGGGTGAAGCGATGGCACTGCTCGAAAAGCTCTTCTACCGGACACCGGGCCCTGCGATGCGCAGCACGCCGGCTGTGTCACACTATCTGAAGGAGGCCGGCGGCGAGAAAAGCCGCGTTCACCTCCGTCGGGATCCCTCCGGTGAGGGCACGCTCATTGTTAATGCCAGCCGCATCTTGCACTTGAATCCGACCGCCGCCTTGATGGCGCATTTCGTCCTTGAAGGCCAGACCAATGAGGAGATTACGCGTTCGATCACCAAACTCTACCGCATAGAGGCCCGGCAGGCTGCGGCTGACGTTTCCGCCTTCCGCCTTCAGCTGGACGAATTGATTCGCCCTGATGGCGCGTGCCCGATACATGATCTCCAGCTCGAAGCGAGCATGCCGTTCAGCGAGCGGCCCACCGCACCCTACCGCATGGACTTGGCTCTCACATATCGCTGCAACAACGATTGCGGGCATTGCTATAACGCCCGCGACCGCAGCTTCCCCGAGTTGGATACCGACCATTGGAAGAGGATCCTGGATCAGCTCTGGGCCTTGGGCGTGCCCCACATCGTCTTCACGGGCGGCGAGCCGACGCTCCGCGAGGACCTGCCCCAATTGATTGCCTACGCCGAGTCTCTCGGGCAGATCACGGGTCTCAACACGAACGGCCGCCGCCTGTCAGACGAAAGCTATGTCGGGCAATTGGCCGAGGCCGGACTGGACCACGTGCAGATTACGGTTGAGTCCTCCGTCGAAGAGATCCACAGCGAGATGGTGCGGTCAAGAACTGCCTTCAGGCAGACGCGTCGCGGCCTCCAAAACGCTCTAGCGACGCGGCTGTACGTCATGACCAATACCACAATGCTGCGGACCAACCTCCACACGATGTCGGGCACTCTCGCTTTTCTGGCCGATCTCGGCGTGCCGACCGTCGGGCTCAACGCATTGATCTATTCTGGCCACGGTGCCACCGTCGGCACCGGTCTTAGCGAGAGCGAGCTCCAACCGGTACTGGAGATGGCCGTGGCCCGGACTTCGGCCAGCGGACAGCGGCTCATCTGGTACACGCCCACGCAGTACTGCCAGTTTGACCCGACACAAAACAATCTGGGCGTCAAAGGCTGCACCGCCGCGCTGTACAGCATGTGCATTGAGTCGAATGGAGATGTGTTGCCGTGTCAGTCCTACTATAGCGCCCTCGGCAATCTCTTGAGAGATCCTTGGGATTCCATTTGGAATCATGAGCTGTCGATCAGCCTCCGCGAGCGGCGCAGGCTCCCAGACAAGTGCCGCGGCTGCTGCCTGGCGGCGGAGTGCGGCGGCGGTTGCCCTTTGCAGTTTCCGATAGTTCCCGCCTGATGAGCGGCACGTGCGTTTCGGGCGCCGGCTGTGGCGTGACTTGATGTTGAAGTCGGAGGGTAGATGAGCGAACACGAATGGATCGAGGAGTTCCCCGCCGCGGTCACCGTATGTACTGCCGACGGTATCCTTCTTGAGATGAACGACAAAGCCGCCAAAACCTTCGAAAAAGATGGAGGCCTTGCCCTGATTGGGAAGAACATACTGGAGTGCCATCCAGAGCCCGCCCGCGCCAAGACGGAGGAATTGCTGGCCGCCCGCCAAAGAAATATCTATACGATCGAGAAGAACGGTGTAAAGAAGCTGATCTACCAATCTCCCTGGTACAAAGACGGAAAATATGCGGGCTTGGTCGAGCTCTCCCTTGAGATTCCTTTTGAGATCCCTCACTTCGTTCGCACGTAGGATGACTTCCGGAGGCCGTCATGAAGAGATTCTTCAATTTCACAAAGGTTCAGCCCATCCCTGCCGGCATTTACCACAAGCAATCGGGACCACAGGATCGGCCGCCGTATCGCATTCACCTTCGGCTGCAACCGGATGGCTCCGGTGTGCTTGTGGTTAATGCTGCCACGGTCCTCCACCTGAATCCGACGGCCGCGGAGTACGCTTATCACTTCATAAAGGGCACCGAAGCCTCAATAACTGCCAAGGAGATCTCGGCGCGTTACCGTGTCAACCAGGGGCAGGCATTGAAGGACTACCGGGATTTTTCCGAGCGGATCCAGACTCTCGTGACGACTCGGGATCTTGATCCCGTTTCTTACCTTGACTTTGAGCGCGTCGCGCCGCATTCTGCCCTGTTGGATGCCCCGCTTCGTCTTGACTGTGCACTCACCTACCGATTGCCGTCGGGCACACAGGCGGAGTACGCGCCAACCAGGCGCGTGGACCGCGAACTCAGCACCGATGAATGGATCCAGGTATTGGATAAAGCTTGGCTGGTTGGGATTCCGCACGTCACATTCACGGGAGGCGAAGCTACACTTCGCGAAGACTTGCCCGACCTGATAGCCCGCGCCGAGAAGAACGGTCAGGTCTGCGGCCTCCTCACTGGTGGCTTGAAGCTGACTAACAAAGTGTACTTGGATCTGTTGCTGCAGACCGGGCTCGACCACATACTCTTCCTTCTTCAGCCATCCAAAACCGAATCCTGGAAGGCCCTCGAGACAATACTGCCCGAGGATATATTTGTCACCGTGCACGTGACGGTCACCGACCAAAACTCGTCAGAGGTGCCCTCGCATCTCGAGCGACTTGCCTCGCTTGGCGCAAAGTCACTTTCGCTGACGTTCAGCGGTTCTGTGGCCTCAGCCGCCGTCCTGCAGGATAAGGCCGCCAGCCTTGGCCTGACCCTCAAATATGATCTTCCCGTACCGTATTCCGCCGAGCATCCGGTGGCCATCGAGACCAAACAAGATGTCCCGCTGAGCGGTGCCGGCAAAGCCTGGCTCTACGTTGAACCGGATGGCGACGTTCTGCCGGCGCAAGGCATGGCCGGCCAGGTACTCGGCAACTTCCTGCGCGATCCGTGGAACAAGATCTATAACCGCTAGGGAGGATGGCGCGGCCCGCGCTCTGCTCCGCAGCTCCCGAGCACGGCGTCCGGCGCAATCTCGCTTGCATCTTGCTGCGCGCACGCGGCCGGAACGCGTGAGTTGCCAACCTCTGCACGCACGATGAATTCACATGAACGCTACCTACAGCAGGCAGCCTGGACCCGCCTTATGAGGTCGTACTTGCTCGATCAGACGAAGTTCGCCTCTGCCCGGCGGGTCCTTGAGGTGGGCTGCGGCACTGGCGTCATTCTCGCCGACCTGCCGTCGGCAGCAGCTGCGCCGCCCGCCACCGACAGCCTGCTGCCCGCCTCCCCGGACAATGGTGCAGTCCACGGACTCCCCTCCATCTATGGATTGGACATTTCCCCAACCGCCCTCAGCGACTGCCGCAAGAATGCGCCAGTTGCAGTGCTCACATGTGCCGATGCATTTTTCCTACCGTACGCCGATCGCACGTTCGATATCACCTACTGCCACTTTCTGATTATGTGGCTCAAGCCCCCGTTGCAAGCTCTCCAGGAGATGAAACGTGTCACGCAGCGCGCAGGCTATGTATTGGCTTTCGCTGAGCCTGACTACACCGCACGCCTTGACCAGCCGCCGGCGCTGGTTGAGTTGGGATGGCTGCAGAACCGCGCTCTGGAGCAGCGGGGTGCCGATATTGCCATTGGCTCGCATTTGGCAGATCTTTTCCAGCGTGCTGGGCTTCGTCTCATGGAAACCGGGACCATCGAGATGCGGCTGCAGGCGGACATCACGCCCGATGAACACGAGCGTGAATGGCAGGCTCTCGAGCACGATCTCCAGGGGAGAGTTGCTAAGAAAGACATCCTCAGATTTCGGCGTCTGGATGAGGAGGCACGCGGAAACGGCAGCCGCCAGTTGCACGTCCCAACGTACTTCGCGTGGGGTCAGGTATAATACTGCCGGATTTTGTCGGAGACATTCTTGGAGACCCTGCCATCGCCAACCCAGACCGAGCCAGAAGAGCCCCCTGGCCAGCCAACCGACTGGAAACGATTCGTCCTCGATTTGCTGGAGACCGTCGGCCTGGCCCTCATCTTGTTCGTCATAATCAATACGGTTTCGGCGCGCGTTCGCGTCGACGGACTGAGCATGCTGCCCACACTCCAAGACGGTGAGTTCGTCCTGGTCAACCGTCTTGCCTATCAACTCGGCACGCCCGCCCGCGGCGACATCATCGTATTCCGTTCCACCACGCAGCCGGACCTCGACCTTATTAAGCGCGTCATGGGCACACCGGGTGATACGATCCGCGTCGGGGGCGGGCGTGTCATAGTGAACGGCGTCGTTCTCAACGAACCCTACATCAATGCGGCGCCCGCCTACAGCGGCCAGTGGACCGTTCCGCAGGGTTCGCTCTTTGTCTTGGGCGACAACCGCAATGATTCTTCCGATTCGCACGCCTGGGGCATGTTGCCCATCCGGAATGTGATCGGCAAAGGGCTCTTCATTTACTGGCCTCCCCCCGAATGGGCAATGATTGACCATGTTCAGATCGCTGCCGCGGCACCCTAGAGGTTGATATGGCTGAGAACCCAGCTCCCGAACCAACGTCCCATCCCGTCACCTGCACTGAGTGTCAAGCGGGCATGATGCACTTGCAGTTCATTACTTATTTCACGTGGCTGGCCGAGGAATTGATCCTGGTCCCGAATTTCCCCGCCTGGATCTGTGATGTCTGCGGCCGTCGCGACTACGACGAGAAATCAATTGCATGGCTTTCCATGCTTCTCAATCCGGACGCGGGAAAGCCTACCGGCCGCAGACCATCCCCGCCGCGTCGAGCCCTTCCACCGGCGACCCGCCCCTCCGCTCAATCCTGAGCCTGAGGACACTGAGCCAGATCACTGCGCGCATCCCCCAGAACCTATCGCTTCCCGCCCGCAAGTCACCGCGCTACGGGTGACATCATCATCCACCCCAAAGGTGCCATCGCTCCGCTGAAGGATCCCTCGCATTCATTCCTTGAAGTGCGCGCCGCCAACAAGGTGATGGATCATCTTGAGTTGAAGCGACTCGCGCAGGCTTAGATCCATTCGATTTGGCAGGTGCATGCTTTGGATCTCAGCCCCTGGCGGTCCGTCCGCAAGCGGGATTCAGATGCCGCCGGGTCGCCCTGCCCATCACCTTGCCCATGTCAGGCAGCGTGGGCGCTATGGAGCTTCCCGCCTCTTCGCTTTCAGCGTCCTCGCCATCGAAAGCGTGCGCGAATTCATTCCCGTCGTCGGGGCTGCGCCGACCGGCCAGCTGTTTGCCAATCTACGCGTGAGAAGCGCCGGAAAGTGGAACTCCTAGCGCTGGATTAATCCGTCTGCCCTGCTCGGTCAGCGCGGTAGGGCTAGGGCACTGATCACCAATCGGGCGGATAGTTGTCTCGCTTGACCTGCACCCCTGGGAATGATAAAATCCGCCCGCTCACTTGAGCGTATTCCGTTGAGCCCGCGCGCGGCGGCGGGCCCCCATCGTCTAGAGGCCTAGGACGCGACCCTTTCAAGGTCAAAACTGGAGTTCGAATCTCCATGGGGGCACTCCTTGTCCGCCAAGCCATCTATTCCAAGGCGGTGAGCTTATTTAGACGAAAGTGCGAACGGCGTCACATACCGTTCGCACTTTACTTTTGTGCTCTGCATCGCGCCTTCCTCCCACCACCCCTGACAAGCCCCAGTCAAATCCCGCGCTTAAGCGCGACCCCGAATGGATCTGTATGGGATCACCATTAGGAAACCGATCGCGATCAGGATCTCGCCGATCATGACGCCCGTCGCCTGCCACGGCCCAAAGTATGGAATACCGGGTAAAGGTTGCGATCCCATGCCCGTGATATCGGCCATCCCAGCGAAGACCGAGATCACAAATCCTGTGCTGACGACGCGCAAGCCCAGATCAGCGGCGATCGTCCTGGGCTGTCCTTTCCACATTGCCAGCAGACCCACGTAGCCTCCCAGGCAAATGATCGCCAGCCCCGCCAGAAAGACTGCGATCTGCACGAATCCCACCACAGGGCTGCGATCCCAACCGTACCAGTCAGGCTTTGCACCCACAGAGAACGCAAAAAAGCCGATCACGGTTGTCACCAAACCCGTGCGCAGCCGCGCCGGCGAGAATCTGGCTCCCGCTGGTTGTGTCTGCATTGCGGTTGTGGCGGGACGGCTATTCTGCATATTCCTTGAGCCTACCTAAATCTATGAGGGCAGGTGAGTTTGAAGCAGCCGCATCCAGTTCAATCCAAGCACATTGGCTGCGTCCGTCTCGGAGTATCCTCGCTTTGCCAGAAGCGGTGCGATCTTTTGCAGATCCGCAACCGTGTCGATTTCCGGGGGCACCGATTGAACCCCAAAACCGCCATCGAAATCCGATCCGATTCCCGAATGCAGCGAATCTCCTGCCAGCTGGCAGACGTGGTCCACATGCGCCGCGAAAACGTCGAGGGGGACTTCGTCGCGCGAGTTGTTGCCTCGCGTCCATCCGGACTTGAGGAAGTTGTTGAACGGCACATTCCCGATAATTCCCCCGCGCTCGATGATCGCGCTCAGGAGTGCGTCTGAGAAGTGCCGGTTCGTCGGAAATCCTGGCAGCAATTCAAGGCAATTCACGTGCGTCGCTGAGATAGGCCCTTCGTAGATGTCGAGCGCTTCCCAGACGGATTGCTCGTCCATATGGCTCAGGTCAAGCACAAAATTGAATTCGGCCATGCCCTTGAGCAGGCGGCGCCCATCCTCGGTCAGTGGCCCCGGCTCGCGCGTGCCCCCCGCGTACCTGGTTCCGCTCCATGCCAGCCCGATCAGCCGAACTCCCCCGGCATGCCATTCGGCAAGTTCATCTACGCTGCGGATTCCGTCTGCACCTTCCATCAAGACCACCAAGCCGACGCTTCTAGCGTCCTTCGCAGCCCTCCGCCACTCGCTCATGTGGTTCGTCAGGTCCCCTCCACTCCGTATCAGCCGGAAGGCGTCGGGTTTGGACTCGGCGAGCTCATGATAGATCTCGAGTTGTTTCCGATAGACGCGATGCGCCTCGTCGAAGTTGGAGTAGTGTGTCTTATCCCATCCGCCGTCACCCGTCCGCCGCGGTGCTGCAAACAGCGTCGAGAATACGATTGCCACCTCGCCTCTCTGATAGTCTGCCCAGCCAAGTAGCGTATCGCCATTCTTGTCGGCCGCGAGACCCCCTTTTTCCCTGGCGCGCGTTTCCAGAGCCGGCAGCGCATAGTCGCGGCCGAAGTTCACCATGTTCCACGCCAGATCGCAGTGGGCATCGACGATGAGCAGCATAATCAGTAAAGAGCGCACCCCTGGGTGCGCTCTCCTCATGGCTGTCGGCTATCCCTCTTGCTCGCTGGCCGGCGTTTCTTCGTCGGGGGGAGTATGTCCGAAATCCTCGACCAGCTTCTTGTAGTCTTTGTCCGCGTAGGCACCCGAATCTACCTTGCGCAAGCTGAGCCCGATCCGATGCTGTTCGGGATCGATCCGCACAATTCGGAGCGTGCGGACCTCGCCCTCCTTGAGCACTTCCTTGGGATGCTCGATTCGATGATCGGCCATCTCAGAAATGTGAATCAGTCCTTCAATATCGCTCTCCAGACGGGCAAATGCCCCGAATTTAGTCAACCGAGTGATCACACCTTCCACCAATTGCCCAACGGCGTACTTGTCCACCCGCGACTTCCACGGATCATCCGCCAGCGCACGCATGGAAAGACCGATACGCTTCTTCTCGCGGTCGATATTGATGACTTTGACTTTGACTTCCTGACCGACCTCGAGCACCTCACGCGGATGCTGGACCCGGTCCCAGGAAAGTTCGGAGAGATGAACCAGACCGTCCGCACCATTGATGTTCACAAATGCCCCGAAATCCGAGAGGCTCGTAACGCGCCCCGTGTACACCTTGCCAACTTCAAGCTCATCGATGACGCGCTCTTTGATCGATTGCCGGGACTCCGTGGAAGCGGCCCGCTCGGACAGGATCAACCGCCTGCGTTCTCGGTCGACTTCGAT
>JBGPAT010000093.1:0-8721 GCA_041480885.1 Anaerolineae bacterium | reverse complement strand
GCGACCTGCTCTACGACGAGCGCGCAGGACAGCAGGGCAATGCCCCCCCCGATCAAATACCTCCACCGTCCGTCGCATCGTGATTTCGAGGACTGATACCATTCCTGAAGGCAGTAGATGACGGTAACAATGACGATCATGTCAATGACCATGAGATACCGGCCCAGCGCCCTTAGTGCCGATGCACCGGGAATCAATCGATACACAATGTACCACGCCGACACACCATGGATCTTGATCGTCAGCGCAAATATCACAAATGCCGTAGTGGACAAGACGAAGATGAATCGATCCCGAGAGTCACCTCCGGCTTCAGCATTGCGAAAGCCGCGCAGGACCTTGAACAGGTAGAAGCCCCCGAAAAGCATCAGTACGATGATCGGAGAGCCCATTTGGACCTCTCGGTTGCCGTACCCAAACCTCAGCCAGTTCAATACCGGCGACCAGACGTAATTGCCTGGGGAGACATTGACAATACTTCGCCAAGTCGGGGCGAACTCAAGGACCAAGCCGAGGCTGCGGTTTGAGTTGGCCAACACCAGCGGCGCATACGTCACCAGGAAAGGTGCTAGAGCGGCGCCGAAGACCAGGAGCGCCGCCGCGACTTGGAGCCAGTTCGCGCGGACAAAGCCGCTTGCGCTTCTGGCAACCGCCCTTGGACTGCCTGTCGCCGCCGAGGTGACCAATGCCACCAGTCCCACGAGGAGCAGCGTAAACAAGAAGAACCAGGCTGGGTAGTAGCTCGTGAAGAAAAGCAATCCCACACCAGCCGAGAAGGCAAGCAGACACAGCCAGCCTCGCAAACTGCCTTTGTCCTTCATGCTTGAATACGCATGCAACCAATAGATTAGTGTTGGACAGAAATAGTAGGCGGTCAATTTTCCGATGTCGGCCTGGAATTGCATTGAGTTTAGGCTGGTGAGCAGCACGGAACCCAGGACACTGAAATACCAATTCAGCTGCAGGGCCTTTCGAAGGAGAAGCAGGCAGGTCGCGTATCCGAGGACGGTCATGACTGCGAAAAGGACTTGATAGCTGGAAAAGTAGTCGAGTCCAATGGCTCTGAAGCACGCGTAAGGCAGGGAGAACAAGAAAAGGCCATCGGCATAGCCGAGAGCCAATTTCCCCGGGTAGAACATGTTCAGATGAAAGAAAGCTTCCTGGCCCTGGAAGACACGATACCAATGTTCGAGGGTGAAGATGACCAACCTGGAATCCCCACGATCGCCCGGCACCAGGTTGAAATTGGTGAGAAACGAATGATGATTGATGAGTAGAGTCAGCAAGAGACCCACAGCGGCAGTGAGGCGTTTGGCAAGACCCGCGTTACTCATGCAATACTCCTCGGCGCTGCGCGATCCCCGGTATTTCCCTGGGTCGCGCGTTTGCATGTTTAGGAGGCACCATAGTGCAGCGGCGGCGTCTCAATTCACTTTTTCCCACCGGGTGATCAGCATATTGACGCGCACGCGCAGGCGGGACTCTGCTCCACCGAGGGTCCACAGCGAGCGCGCACTCTTCCACACGTTATCGCTGATATGGACGAAGTCCTCCCATTCCTCTTCGATGTACGCCTTCATTTCGTTTGGAGAATCCCAATAGTAATGGAAAGGAAACAGCTCCTCGCTCTCGCGGCGAAACCAGTCCTGCTCAGCCGCCCTTGCCATGGTCTGATTGGCGGCGGCGTCATCCTCCAGGCCTGCCGCAAGGTCCGAGACTCTACCTGCCTCTTGTGACGAGCGGCCTGAGACTACATCCACGGGCCAATTGCCCGCCAGGGGACGCAGGTCGATCAGCGTGCCTTGGGGCTTCAGCACTCGGTGGATCTCCTGCAGGGCATGAACCATGCCCTCATGCGCAATTCATCAGAAAGACCAGGCTAGGATGGCACACTCGAAAGCGGCACCGGCCAGCGGCAAGCGAACGGAGTCCGCCTGGGCAAATGCGACTTTGTCCTCCACATCAGAGCCCCGCTCGATCGTGGCCACGCGCAGGCTGTCACGATCCAGATCGATGCCGGTGACGTGCCTCGCCACCCCCGCGTAGCGCCACGTTAGTCGCCCGTCCCCGCACCCGACCTCTAGGACGCGCTTGCCAGCCAGGTCAGCATGCCGATGCAGGTATTTCGGTTCGTTCTGCTCGGGATCTTTCTGAAGGGTCATATGCTCCTATTTCGGTGGCAGTGAACGAGCAAACGCGATCCCTTTGTTGATCCAGTCATGCAATGACGCATCGGATGCATAGCCGCGTGATGAGACTAGAATCCAGCCCTTCATCGGCCTGCCGCTGATGTCAAAAACCATCACGTTCGCATCCTTGATTGCCAGGTCAAAATCCTCGTTGCTGAGACGAACAATCAAGTCTTGTTTATGGACGCCGCAGGCGATATTGCCCTCTACTAGAAAGCCAATGCCGCCGAACAGTCTTTTCTCGGTCATCCCGGATCGTGACTTCAATTTCGTCCTAATGCGTTTTGCGAGATCCTCGTTGTACGGCATTGCGCCTCCAGATCATCAAACCACGCGCAGGACCTTGGCTCCCCGGATTTTGCCCTGCTTGACTTCTAGCAGGGCTCGATTTGCATCCCGGAGATCGTACTCCTGAAACTCAGGCTTTATGTTTGCCGCGGCAGCGAGCTGAAGGAACTCTCGGACGTCAATGCGGGTCACGTTCGCGACGGATTTGATCTCTTTTTCCATCCAGAGCTGGCTGGCATACTCTAGTTTGAGGAGTTCTGCTTTGTCGACCTCTTCCTTGCGTATCGCGTTCATCACCAGGCGGCCGCCCGGTGCAAGATGCCTTAGAGCTTGCACAATGGGTTTCCATGCCGGCGTGGCATCGATCACGGCGCGCAGCCTTTCAGGTGGAGTGTCCTCCATTCCGCCCGCCCAAGCTGCGCCGAGCTCAAGGGCCAGCTCGCGTTCCTGCGCGTTCCGGCTGAAGACGAAAATCGACGACGCCGGGTATCTATACCGCGCGGTCTTCAACACCAGGTGGTTCGAGGCACCGAATCCTGCTAACCCCAAGATGTCTCCGTCCTTCAGATTTGTCAACTGGAGCGCCCGATAGCCCACTGCGCCCGCGCACAATAGGGGGGCGGCCTCCTGATCAGATAGCGAGGGCGGAATGGCGTAGGTGAAATCCGCCGGCGCCTTCATGTATTGCGCATAACCGCCGTCCGCGTCCCGGCCCGTTGCTCGAAATTGCTCACACAGGTTCTCGTTTCCAGAGAGGCAAGCGCGGCAGCGTCCGCAAGCGGAGTAGATCCAAGCCACACCGACTCTCTGGCCGGCGTTCTGCCCTTGCTCCACAATGCCGACGACCTGATGTCCCAAAATCACCGGCAATCGCGGCGGAGGCGTCCTGCCTTCGATTTCATCGAGTTCGGTGTGACACACACCGCATGCCGTGACTCGGATCAGAACCTCGCCAGCATTGGGCGCCGGCTCAGGCATATCGGAGAGTGTCAAAGGCGCGGAATTCGTTGCAAGTGCGCCGAGTTCCCGCAGAAGCATCGCCTTCATAGCTACAAAATGTAGGGCAGGAGCATTTTCGTGCGCTTCATGTAATCTCGATAGGCCGCCCCAAACACTTGCAGGCATTCTTGTTCATCCCATTTCGCGGCAGCGATCAGGCAAAGCGTGGAGGCGATCGCGAAGAGCGCGCCCACTGGCCCAGGGTCTTTGAGGAACACACCCCAGGCAAGCAAGAGCAGAGAACTGTACATTGGATGCCGGATGTACCTATATATCCCATCGCTCACAAGCTGTGTGGTGCGTTCAAATGGCAACAGCTCCGACTCGCGCCTTTTCAGCGGGTTCTGCTGACCGCGGCTGCCGAGCTCGGCTGCGCCCAGCACGAGCGAAACAATCGAAGACGTCAAAAGTGTCCATGAACCAACCTGATGCCATCCGAATGGATCGTCGAACCAGACCCGGGCATTAAGTACCACGAGTCCCAAGATCGCCTCCCATGCTAGGAAACGATAGAAGCCGTGCGTGCGTGGCCTCAGCACGGAAGCCCGTGATATGCATAGAAGTACCGCAGTGCCCGCCACGAAAACAGTGATTCCCATCTATCTGCTGGCGGCGCCTAGGATCTCGTGATCGCCGTGGGCCAGTAACACCCAGTGCCTGTCCTATCCCGTGCCGAACTGGCGGTCCCCAGCATCACCCAAGCCTGGGACGATATAGCCCCGCTCATTCAAGTGATCGTCGATTGCAGCCAGGTAGATGGCCACGTCCGGATGATGATCCTGGAGATTCTTGACGCCTTCCGGCGCGCCAATCACACCGACGAACTTGATTTTCTTAACTCCCCAACGTTTCAAGACCTCGACGGTTGCGACGGCCGATCCTCCGGTTGCCAGCATCGGATCTAGGATAAGGCATACGGAAACAGTGGGCTCTATGGGCAGCTTGTTGTAGTATTGCACTGGCTTGAGCGTCCGTTCATCGCGGTACAGGCCGATGTGCCAGACTTCTGAGGAGGGCATCAGCTCCCAGATGCCTTCCACCATTCCCAGCCCCGCTCGCAGGATGGGCACCAGGCCAATTTTCTCCCGCAAGTCGGCGCCGGACGCGGTTCCAAGAGGTGTTTGCACCTGCCGTCCTGAGATTGCCAGGTCGGCGGTGGCCTCATAGGCGAGTAGGCCTGCGATCTCGCGTACCAGCTCGCGAAACCTCTTGGGGTCGGTGTTTCTGTCGCGCAGGCGGGTCAACTTGTGAGCAACCAGGGGATGAGTGGACGCAAATACGTTCGGCACGCGGACCTCCAGACTAGTAGCCTGATTATAGCCCGGGAGATCATCTTTGATCCCTCATGGTCGGATGCGGCGGGGAGCCCGGGTGTGGCGTGCGCGCACGGGGCCTGAATGTGACTTTCGACACGTGACTCCCTGCCCTGCCCAACGTACACTGGTATAAGCGAGGAACAGGTGCAAATATCCGGTCTCCATGTCCTGCTCACGTACCGCTGTACCTTCGAATGCGACCACTGCTTTGTGTGGGGTAGCCCTCGGCAAACGGGCGTCCTGCGCCTCGAGCAGATTACCCAAATTCTGGCTCAGGCCAGGGATGCGGGCGTGCAGTGGATCTATTTTGAGGGAGGCGAACCTTTCCTGTACTACGCGATCCTGGTCAGGGGCGTGCACCTGGCGGCCGATATGGGGTTCTCCGTCGGGGTCGTATCAAATGCCTATTGGGCTGTCTCCGTCGCAGACGCCGCGGAATGACTGCGGCCGCTTGTCGCTCGGGTCGCCGACCTCACCGTAAGCAGTGATCTCTTTCATTGTGACAAGGTTTTCGGTGAGGAGCCGCAGAACGCCATCGCGGCTGCCAAGTTACTCGGCATCCCCACCGGCATGATCAGCATCGCCCAACCAAACGAGGCTGCAGCGCAGTCGCACGGAAAGATCACCGACCAGGGCGCGGTCATGTTCCGTGGACGGGCGGCAACAAATCTGGCCTCGGCTGTCTCGACTCACCCGTGGGCAGAGCTTACGGAGTGTCCCCATGAGGACCTGCGTGAGCCCGGCCGCGTGCACCTCGACCCATTTGGCAACCTCCACATCTGCCAGGGCATCACGATCGGCAACGTTTTCGAAAGGCCACTGCGCGAGATCTGCGAGGCCCATGATGCCGACGCGCATCCCATCTGCGGCCCGATCCTGGAGGGCGGCCCGGCGGCGCTGGTCAGTGAGTACAACCTCGACCACCGGGCGGGCTATGCCGACGCGTGTCAATTGTGCTACGAGGCACGCCTTTCACTTAGGCCACGTTTCCCAGATATCTTGCGCCCCGATCAGATGTACGGAGCCAACCTGTGAAAGGCAATGATTTCGTTGTCTGGCTGCTGCGGACGCCGCTGCACGCCTTCATGGGCAATACCGCGCTCATCACCGTCATCGGCCGCAAGACGGGTCGCACGATCACGCTCCCGGTGTCCTATGATCGCGAGGGCGATACTCTCTGGATTCTTACGGCGCGCAATCGCACATGGTGGCAGAACCTCGCGCAAGGAGCCCATGTGACGCTGCGTCTGAGGGGCAGAGACGTGGACGGATATGGCGAGCTGCTCCGAGAGGAGGGAGCTGTCGCGGCCCAGATTGGTCAGTATGTCCTTCATTTGCCGCTGTCCGCCAGGTGGCTCGGTCTCCGGGTGAACAATGGGGTTGCCAGTTGCGAAGACTCGGCACGGCTGGCAAAAGATCAATTGTTTGTGAAGGTCCGGATCTCAGATTCCCGGCTCGACTAATTCAATACCTCCACCCACGAATAGAGCCGAGACAGGGATCTTCCCTGTCTCGGCTGGCATCCAAGGCTCGTCCGCGTCATTTGCTCACGGGTGGACGCACTTTGTATTTCATCACCAGGTTCTGGTTGGTGACGAGATGCAGGTTATTCTGGTCGTCGAAAGCCATGCCGAAAACGGCGCCCTTGTCCATGCCGATTTTGTCAAGATACGTTCCGTCTGCATCGAACACCTTGATATCGAAGAAGTCGCTCACAAAGACACGGCCGTAACCGTCGACTGCGATTGCTGTGGGCGCGGTGAACTTTGCGGGTTCGCTGACGGCTGCGTCTTTTGCCTCCCCTCCAAACTGGTTGACAAAGGTCCCCTGCGGCGAATACTTCAACACCAGATAGTGAAAAGCGCCGAGAATGTACATGTTGCCCAGGCCGTCGACCGCAAGGTGCGTATCGATGTCGCTGTCGCCTGTGACGGTGGTGAAGGTGTCCGGGATCTCAAGGTCGATCGTATAGTCTGGATTGAAGCGCACTATCGTCTCTGAGTTGGCGATCGCATACAGCCTGCCGTCGCCGCCGATAACCGCCGACTCGTAGTCGTGCGTGTCATCGCCAACCTCGGCCGTCTTCTTGCCAGTCATATCCGACACAAAGATCTTTTGGTCGTGCGCAAGATACACGTTGCCGTTGCGATCGATGGCCATGGCCTGGAGGTACACCTTCTTGCCACCGGTGCTCACCGAGAATCCCGAGAGATATTTGCCACTGGGGTCGAATGTTTGAACGCGCCCATCCTGATAGTCGGCCACCGAGATGCGGCCGCTTCCATCCACGCCAATCGAGCGAGGATCCTGAAACATGCCGGCTCCGATTCCCTCGCTGCCAAAGCTCATGATCTGGCTGGCAAAGCCAATGGGCATCAACGATGACACCGATACCGCCGAGCCACCGCCCCCCCACAGAATGAATGCACCGGCCAAGAGCCCACCGATCAGCAGTACCACCGCGGCGATGATCGCGAACAACAGTCCACAGCTCCGGCCTCCGCTCCTTGACGCTGTCGGTTCGGCGCTCCCGCTTGCGGGCGGCGACGCGACCTCCATCTTCGGCTGGGAGAAGCTGGTCTCGAACGTCTGCCAGGTCGCGCCCGGGCGGCCCGGCGTAAGACTGACTGCGTGCCCAGCCGCCATGCGCTGCACAGCGGCTACTGCATCATCATGCTTCATGCCGGTGATCTGGCTGTATATGCTGGCGGCCTCGTCCACCTTGCCTTGTTGGGCCAGTGAAATTGCCTGCGGCAGGTGCATGGCGTTCCCGACGATCTGATTCAGATCTACGCCGTTTAGTCCAAACTGAAAGACCTCTCCGAGGGTCGGACCGGATGACGGCGGGGCGGTGCGTAGGGACTCGGGAATGATGACTGTGCTGCCGCAATACGAGCATTTCATCGTGAGCGTGCCGACCTCCGGCTCCAGTGGTGCGCCGCATGTTGGGCATTTGAATGCTCTCAGAGAAGGGTCTTTCGCCATTGTGCCATTCCTCTCGAAAAGTTGATAAGTCGCACTAGGATACTCCAAATCCCCATGTCTGCAAATGGTGCGGAATGGAGCAGGTCGAAGAGTGGCAGCGCCATACCAGCTTCTTGAGATCATCCCGCGCGCGCTGCTGGTACCCCCGAACGCGCGTGATTATTGTACGTAGAGCTTGTGGTCGATGATGTAGCGATATACGCTGGGCAGTACGTAGTAGCGGAAGGGCCGGCCTGCCTCTGAGCGCGCCCGGATCTCGTGAGAGGCGATCTCCAGCAGGGGTGCGTCCACGAACCGCACCTTGGTGGTCAGCCCCGGGATGGTTTTCTCCAACGAAGTGAGGTCGATCGATTCGTCTGGTCGTTGCATCACACCAATTTCCGAACAGGCAGCAACCAGCTCCTGTGGATGATGCCATGTGGGGAGGTCCCGGAGCGAATCGCCTCCTAGAAGCAGGATGAGCTCGGCGTGCGGGTTCTGAGCTGCCAGAAGTCTCATCGAATCCAGTGTGTAGTGCGGCCCGGGACGATCCATGTCGACAGTCGACAACTCAAACGCAGGTTGGCCTTCCAGAGCCAGCCTGACCATAGCGAGTCTGTCTTTCAAAGGGGTTATTGGTTGATCGAGTTTGTGCGGCGGCACCGACGTCAAGACCCACAACAGCCGGTTCAAGTGGAGTTGAGCGCTCGCCTCTGACGCCAGGATCAAGTGTCCCAGGTGCGGCGGATCGAAGGTACCGCCGAAAATGCCGATACGCTCTGCCATCTGGAGAAGTATATCTCACCACACATGCGAGTTCTCCATGGCGAGACCCGCCGCGGAGTGGGCCTCCCCGTTTTCGCGCCTTGCCTCCGCTGCCGCCTGAGATACCGACCACTCTTGTCCGGCTTGCGCGCTATAATTTGGACATGGCACCGGGCAACCAGCGCGCGCGTTATGAAGAG
>JBGPAT010000092.1:0-8827 GCA_041480885.1 Anaerolineae bacterium | reverse complement strand
TCCCAGGAGGCGCGCGCCAGCTTGCTCTCTTTGCGGACCAACGGCCGAGTCAGGCGGTCCTTGCTTTCCGCATAGTGATAGGCGAAGCGGCCCTTGTCGCACATCCAGATTTCGTTGACCTCTTCGTTCTGACGCGGCATCACGCGCTTGATGATGATGCGGCCCTCGGAGCCGGCCTCGCGGCGTGTGTTGAATGTGATGTTGCAGCCCACGGGGCACTGCCCGCAGATGGAAGCGGATGCACTCAGTTCCCACGGGCGCGCGCCAAAGCGGAAGTCGCGGGTGGTCAGTGCACCCACCGGGCAAATATCGGTCGTATTGCCCGAAAAAACAGAATCGACGCCCGGATCCGAAAGCGAGATGATCTGCATGGCGCGGGCGCGCTCATCGAAGCCGAGCACCGCGTCCCCGGCGATCTCATCCTGGAAACGGACGCAGCGCCCGCATTGGATGCAGCGCTCCCGGTCGAGGTAGATCAGATCGCCCAGAGGGACGTTTTTGGCGAGGTGCATTTTCTCGTCGTATAGGAAACGGCTCTGGCCCGGACCGTGCGCCATAGTCAGGTTTTGAAGTGGGCACTCGCCGCCCTTATCGCAAATTGGACAATCCAGCGGGTGGGAGGTGAGCAGGAACTCCACGGTGCTCTTCTGTCCGGCGAGAGCTTTCTCGGACTGGGTCAGAACCAGCATGCCTTCCGAGACGGGATTGGTGCAGGCCGTCTCGAGCTTGGGGCCGAACTGCATCTTCGGCTTGCCCTGGTCATCGAGGATGGCCTTGCCTGTGTTGCGATCCAGCATCGGACGGCCGATCTCCACCAGGCACATGCGGCACATCCCGACCGGTTCCATCTTCGGGTGATAGCAAAACACGGGGACATCGATGCCGGCGGTCTTGGCGGCATTAACCACCAGCGTCCCTTCGGAAACCGTTACCTGCCTTCCATCAATGGTTAGCGTTACCTGTTTCGCCATCAATCTCCCGTATCGCGTCTCGGCATTTGAGTATGGTTCGGCGCTGATCGCGCTGCCGGTTCAGGAACCAGCCAGCACCCCGGCCTTGAAATCCTGCGGGAAGCGCTCAATGCCGGTGACCACCGCCATCGTTGAGAACTCGCCCAGCGGGCATAGGCACTTGTTCTGCATCTGCTTTGCAACTTTCAGTAAGAGGTCAGGGTCGGCAGGCGAGGGCTCACTGTCGCGAATGCGATCGATCAGGTGCTTCATCCAGTAGGTCCCCTCGCGACAGGGCGTGCATTTGCCGCAGGATTCATGCGCAAAGAAGTGCAGTGTCTTCTGAATGACCCAGTCCAGGGAAACCGTGTCATCGATGATGATCATGGAGGCTGAGCCGAGATCGGCGCCCAGGGCGCGCACGCTGGCGTAATCCATCGGTGTATCCAGAGCCTTGTCGTCCGCCACGATGAAGGACGACGAGGCACCGGCGGGCATGATGGCCTTCACCGGGCGGGCATCCTGGACACCGCCGCCGTGGTCAAAAATCAACTGTCGGAAAGTGGTGCCGAAAGGCAGTTCATAGTTGCCGGGTCTGCGCACACGGCCCGAGAGCGAAAAGACCTTGACGCCGGCGCTGTCGGGCGTGCCTAGTGTCTTGTGCCAATCGGCGCCGTGCCTCAGGATCTGCGGCAGGTTGGTCAGCGTCTCGACGTTGTTGATAACCGTGGGTTTCCCATACAGGCCGTGCACAGCCGGGAACGGCGGCCGAATGCGTGGTTGTCCGCGTTTGCCCTCGATGGATTCGAGCATGGCTGTCTCTTCGCCGCAGATGTAGGCACCGGCTCCCAGATGAGTACGGATGCGAAGCGTGTAAGGCGTGCCGAACAGGTTCTGTCCGAGAAACCCGGCGGCTTCCATCTCGGAAAGCTTCTGGTCGAGAGACGTTGCGATCTGCCAGAACTCGCCGCGCAGGTAGACGTAGGCCGTCTCGGCGCCGACCGCATAGGCCGCAATCGCAACACCCTCCAGGAACTGGAATGGATTGGATTCCATGATCTCGCGGTCTTTGAAGGTGCCGGGTTCGGACTCATCCGCGTTGGCCACCACGTAGTGAGGCCAGATTTTGTTGTCAATGAAGGACCACTTCATGCCCGTTGGAAAGCCGGCCCCACCCCTCCCCCGCAGGCCGGAGTTCTTGACCATGTCGGTAACCTCGCCCGGCTTCATGCTCGTCACAGCCTTTCGGAAGGCCTCGAAGCCGCCGTTCCGCGTGTAGACGTCCAGCTTTTCGATATTTGGAACGTCACGATGACGCAGCAGGAGGTACGACATCAGGCTACCTCCCTTCCGGCTTTCTTGAGCGCCTCGATCAACTCCATCGTGCGGTCGACGGTCATGTTTTCGTGGTATTCAAGGCCGTTGGGAGTCTGCATCTGGAACACCGGAGCCTTGTCGCAAGCCGCAAGACACATGACCGATTCGAGCGTGATCGTGCCGTCGGCGGTCGTCTCACCTACCTTGATGCCGAGGTTGGCGCACAGCGCCTCCATGAACTGATCCGCGCCGCGCAGGGCGCACGGCAGATCCGTGCAAACCTGCATGCGGTACTTGCCTTCCTGACGGTCATGGTACAGCGTATAGAAGCCCATCAGCCCGCCGACATCCGTCAGGCTGACGTCAAGCAGCTGCCCGATCTCCCGCATGGCCGCCTTGGTAATGAAGCCCTGGTCGCGCTGTGCCAGGTAAAGCAGCGGCATGACCGCGGACCGTTTGTGTTCGGCCGGGTATTTCGCCAGGATCTGTTTTACTTCCTTGGGGTATTTCTTGGCCAGGCTCATCGGTCAATATCCCCCAGCACGATGTCAACCGAGGCCAGGATCGCGATCAGGTCGGCAACCAGATGGCCCTTGGTGATGACCGAGATCACCGCGAGATTGTCAAAGGAGGGCGTGCGCCAGAAGACACGATACGGCTTCGGACCGCCGTCCCCTTCCAGGTAAACGCCCAACTCGCCGCGCGGTGATTCGACGGCGCTGTATACCGAAGCGCGGGGTGCCACGAAGCCTTCGGTCCATAGTTTGAAATGATGGATGAGCGCCTCCATGCTCGTTCCCAGCTCGGAGCGAGGCGGCGGGACGAACTTGCGGTTGTTGCTCTGGACCGGCCCCATCGGGAGCTTGGCCAGAGCTTGCTCGATGATTTTCAGGGACTCGCGCATCTCCTGCACGCGCACATAGTAACGCGCCAGCGTATCGCCCTCCTCGCGGGTGGGGACCCGGAAGTCGTATTGTTCGTAGCCCATATACGGGCGGGCCTTGCGCAGATCCCAGTCCACGCCCGAAGCGCGCAACATGGGGCCCGTCACGCCATAGGACAGGGCGATTTCCTTGCTCAGCAGGCCGATCTTTGTGGTGCGGTCCAGCAGGAGCGGGTTCTTGGTCAGCAGAGCCTCGTATTCGTCGATGCGGGCTGGCATGATCTGCATGATCTTTCGTACGGCCGCCTCGAATTCAACGGGCACGTCTCGCCACAATCCGCCGGGCCGGATGTAGGTGGTCATCATGCGCTGACCGGAGACCATCTCAAAGATGTCCAGGATGCGCTCGCGCTCCCGGAAGCAATACAGGAAAACGGACATCGCAGCCAGGTCCAGGCCGAAGGTTCCAAGCCACACGAGGTGTGATGCGATGCGCTGCAGCTCGACCAGGATGACGCGCAGCGCTTGGGCGCGCGGCGGCACATCCAATTCCACCAGCTTCTCCACCGCCAGGCAGTAAGCTAGGTTGTTCCCGAGCGGATTCATGTAGTCCAGCCGGTCGCACATGACCTCGGCTTTGATGAAGGTCTTGGCCTCCATGTTCTTCTCGATACCCGTGTGCAGGTAGCCGATGTCGGGGATGCAGTTGATGATCACCTCGCCGTCCAGTTCGAGCAGCAGGCGCAGGACGCCGTGCGTCGAAGGATGCTGCGGCCCCATGTTGAGCAGCATGGTCTCGCCCGAAATGGCGCGTTCCGAAACCAGGTGTCTGTATGGGCCGACCGGAATTTCCTCCAACTGATAATCAGCCATGACTATTCCTTGGCATACGGCTTGCGCACATCGATCTCTTCGAAGTTGAAGGTGAACTGCGGCTCTTCGTATCCGAGTGGGTAATCCTTGCGTAGGGGATGGCCCTCCCAGTCTGGCGGCATGAGGATACGGCGCGGATCGGGATGGCCTTCAAATTCGATCCCGAACATGTCCATCACTTCGCGCTCGCGCCAATTCGCCATCGCAAACACGCCCGTGGCAGTGGGCACTTTGAGCTGGGCGGCATTCACGGGAATCCTCAGCTGGATCGACAGATTCTGCGTGAGTGAAGTGAGCTGATAGATCACATGGAAACGCGGGTTCTCCTGTGGCCAGTAGTCGACCGCGGTCAGGGCCGAGAGCAGCGAGAACTCGTGCTGGTCGCGCAGGAAGCTGAGAACGTCCGCGATCTGCGGTGGATTGATGAACACGTGCACCTCACCCCGCGACTCCTCAAAGGTCGCGCCGGCCTGCTCCCGCAGCACCTGTACGATTTTATCGAGCCGGTTATCCATTAAGTCGCTCCGCTTCCCACCGCGCCCTCGGCGCAGGCGCCCCCATGCCGGGGAGAACTAGGCTTTCGCCAGATCCTTGAACTTCTCGCCCTTGACTTTCTCGAACAAGGTCACTACACCGTGAATTAATGCCTCAGGCCGCGGCGGGCAGCCCGCCACGTAGACATCCACGGGTACCACTTCATCCACACCCTGCAGGATGGCATAGTTGTTGAACACGCCTCCGCATGAAGCGCAATCACCCATGGCGATCACCCACTTCGGCTCGGGCATCTGATCATATAGGCGGCGTAGGACAGGCGCCATCTTGCGCGAGACCCGTCCGGCCACGATCATCAGGTCGGACTGGCGCGGGCTGGGACGCATCAGCTCCATCCCAAAGCGGCTCATGTCGAAATCTGCGGCCTGCGCCGACATCATCTCGATGGCGCAACAGGCCAGTCCGAACATCAGGGGCCACATGGCATTGGTGCGCGCCCAATTCACGGCGTACTCCAGAGTAGTGGTTACCAGCCCCATGTTGCCGAGCTTTTGCTCTACTCCCACTCAAGTGCTCCTTTCTTCCAGGCGTAGATGTAGCCTACCAATAGAATGAGCACGAAGACACCCATTTCCGCCAGACCGAACAGTCCCAGCTGGCGGAACACGACCGCCCAGGGCAGGAAGAACACCACCTCGATGTCAAACAGGATGAACAGCACGGCGATCAGGTAGAAACGGACTGGCATGCGCCGCGTGCCCGGACCGATAGGTACGATACCGGACTCGTACGGTTCTTCCTTGACCTTGGATTTCTTCTTGGGCCCCAGCAATTCCCCCAGGCCTATGGCAATGGCAGCGATGAGCGTCGCCACGAAGACCATCACGGCGATCGCTATGTACTCCAGCAGCATAGATACCTCGAGGAAGTTTGCCTGGGTTTTTGGGTTGTGTAATTCAGCACACTGGGGACGAAGTATATCATAAGTATTTTTGCGGGCCCCAAATATGTGCAATATTTCACAAATACATTCGGGGAGCGCATTGGCCTGGGTCGGACCCCGCTCAGATGGCAGAATCCAGCCATGCAGCACGCCAGATGCCACGTCCTTGTTTGGCGTCTACCCTCGCGCAGGCGGCGTCAACAATGGATCGAATCCGCAGCTATGGAGACTGGATTCCTTGCACCGCACTTCCGGCGCAAAGCTGAGCGGTTTGTGGATTTCCCCCATGACGGCTGCTTCAACCCAAATAATCTCTCAAGGGCCGGCTGGTCGTAGGATGGCGCAGCTTGCGCAGGGCCTTGGCTTCGATCTGGCGGATGCGTTCGCGGGTCACATCGAAGTAGCGGCTGACTTCCTCGAGGGTGTGGTCTTTGCCGTCGGTGAGGCCGTAGCGCAGCTCGAGCACCTGCCGCTCGCGTTCCTGCAGGCCATCCAGCGCCTGCTGGATTTGCTCGCGCAGCATCTCACGCGCCGCTGAGTCGATCGGGGACGGGGCATCCTCGTCCTCGATAAAATCGCCCAGCTGGCTGGATTCTTCGTCCCCCACAGGCCCCTCGAGTGAGATCGGTTCCTCGGCGGAGCGAAGCACGCGATCCACTTTCAGCGCGGCAGATTCCAGGCGGCGCTGAACCGCGGCGTCCAATGGCTGTTCCTCGGCCTGGGCGCGCAGTACCATCTGCACGTCAGACGCCGGCAGGTAACCGACCTCGAGCGCCAATTCGCGGGTGGTTGGTTCGCGGCCCAACTCCTGCGTTAATTGGCGCTGAGCGCGCAGGATGCGCGAGATCGATTCGAAGAGATGCACCGGGATGCGTATGGTACGTGCCTGTTCGGCGATCGAGCGGTTGATGGACTGGCGTATCCACCAGGTGGCATAGGTGCTGAATTTGAAACCGCGGCGCGGATCGAACTTTCCCACGGCCCGCAGCAGACCGAGGTTCCCCTCCTGGATCAGGTCCAGCAGGGCGATGCCGCGCCCGAGATATCGTTTGGCAACGCTGACTACCAGACGCAGGTTGGCACGCGTGATGGCGCGATTGGCCTCTTCGGCGCGGGTTTGCACGGCCTCCATTTCGTGCAGGAGGACCTGCTCCGAAGGCAGGTTGCGGCGAAGCGTGCGCGCCACCGGCAGCTTGCGGCACGCCTGCATGTATTGCCCGAGCCAGGAGGCATAGTGCGCCGGCAGGAGATGCATGCATACGAAAACGCTGTAGGCCTTGCGTACCATGCTGTCCCAGAGCGTGTCGTGTCCCCAAAGGTCGCCGGACAGAAATGCGCGCAGATAACCCCGATTCTTGGACTCCCACCCCTTTTGCAGCGACTGCGCCTCCTCCAGCATCAGACACAGATCGGGAAGTTCCTTCTTAAGCCGCCTGGCGTCCTCACCGAACCGCTTCCATGATGTCGCCAATTCCGAAAGCAGGCTGTGATAGGCGCCAACCAGGGGTGAGGTGCCCTTGCGAACGGGGCGCTTGCGGAATGCCACCATCTGGCGCCGGGCTTCAATGAGGGTGGCCAGGCGGAACTCGCTATCGGAATCGAGCAGTTTCACCTCGCCGATCTCACGCAGGTACAGACGGACCGGATCTTCGGACAGTTCGGCCGCGAGCTCCGGCACCTCCTCTTCAAGCGCCTCGTCGTCGAGGAGTTCGTCTTCAGGTGGAATTGCTTCGAGATCGCTGGGTTCGGGCGCAGGTTCCAGGGCGGGCAGGTCATCCTGTGCCTCGACCACGGCGCTGGACCACTGCTCCGAGACAGCAGATTGCTTCAGGCGCGCGCGGCTGGGGGCAGTGGGGCCGGCAACTCCCTTGCGCCCTGCCTTCGTGCTCGGGGTGCCAGCCTTGCCCCCGACAGTCGCTGCAGTCCGTGCCCTCGCCACAGGACGCCGGACTGTCGATTTTCGACTCCGGCGGAAGGGCTTCGATTTCCGCTTGTGCGAGCGCGTGCCCTTTTTCCCTGCCACCATGAATTGTCTCCCCGGCTCAACGAATCTGGGTCCTACTCCATCCTCTTCAAGGACATGTTCGGGTCGAACTCATCCAAGACTCGCTTCAACTGTATCAACTTTAACACTTCGGTGTCGTACAAAGTAGCGCTCTCAAGATCCCCTCTTTCCTGGGCTTCCTCCAAGAGGAACCGGTATTGCGTGCGTTTCTCTCTCGCCGCATCCTCGCGCACTCTCTTTATCCCCCGCAAAAGCTCCTGCAGCAGTTTGTCTTCGTGCACGTCGATCCCCTCGGTCTCTGCAAGCAGTTCCCGCGATACTTCACTCAGCGATGCGGATACCGACTCTACCACGTACTGATGGTGCTCCACCTGGTCCTGTTCCACCGCCTGACGAATGAAGCCAAACAGCAGCTGGTTGTCACTAAACTGGAAGTCATCGGAAGACAGCGTGGTGAGTCCCTGGGCCTGCAGGAGCCGGTCTATCCGGTAGAGCAGCTCAGGTCTGCGAAAAAGCCAGGCGATGATGTAGGTTTCGACTTTGTGGCCCGCAGCAACGGCCAGCGGGGTCGAAAGGGAAGGCGCGGGTCGAGGCTCCGCGTCCTCGCCCGTCTTCGTCGCGCCCGGTGTACGCAGGCGCCGTGCAGATCGCGCCGTGCCCTGAGTACCGAGAAATGCCCGTTCATCGATCCTGAGGAATCTGGCAAGCTTCTGTGTGTAGAATTCCCGCTCCTCCGGCTTTGGCAGATCCTGTATGAGCGGCAGGACGTGTGCGGCGATCTCCGATGTGACCTTGCGATCGGCCAGGTCGCGACCTTGAGCCAGGGCCTGCATCACGTGCTCGACGATCGGCTGGGCCGCCTCGATCAGGCGCTTCCATTCTGAGGGGTCGCGTGCCACGATCTCATCCGGATCCAGGTTGTCGGGCAGCGCAGCAACGCGCAAGTCCGCCTGCAGCCGGGCTTCGTTCCGCAAGAGACCGCGGGCGTCGAAGCCAAGCTCGCCTTCGCGATCCATCGCCTGGCGTGCGGCTTCCAGTCCCCGCAGGATAGCTTTCTGGCCAGCCGTGTCAGGATCAAGCGCCAAAACCACGTTGCGTGTGAAGCGCTTGAGCAGGCGCAGCTGTTCCTCGGTCAGGGCCGTGCCCATGGGTGAGACGACGTTCTCATACCCGGCCTGATGCAGCGCGATCACGTCGAGGTAACCCTCCACGATCACAGCCTGATCGCCCGACCGGATGGACTTGCGCGCGCGATCCAGCCCATACAATAGATGCCCCTTGGTGAAGATCGGCGTCTCCGGCGAGTTGAGGAACTTCGGGACATCCTGCGGATCGACGATGCGGGCGCCGAAACCTGCCAT
>JBGPAT010000091.1:0-8904 GCA_041480885.1 Anaerolineae bacterium | reverse complement strand
TAGAACTGCGGCCGATACCCCGTGAAGAAAGCCTTGTGCCGCCCCCCCTCCTCTTTCTTCAGCACGTACACCTGCGCCAGAAACTTCTTGTGCGGCGTGATGCTCCCAGGCTTCGCAATCACCTGCCCACGCTCCACATCCGTCCGCTCGATGCCTCGCAGCAACAACCCCAGGTTGTCCCCCGCAATCCCCTCATCCAGCGACTTGTGGAACATCTCCACGCCCGTCACCACCGAACTCGTACTCTTCTCGTGCAGCCCGATGATCTCCACCGGATCCCCCACCTTCACCTTCCCACGGTCCACCCGCCCCGTCACCACCGTCCCACGCCCTTTGATCGAGAAGACATCCTCCACCGACATCATGAACGGCTTCTCCACCTCACGCTTCGGCTCCGGGATGTACTCGTCGATCACCCGCAGCAACTCCCGAATCGACGCATACTCCGGCGCATTCGGGTCCGTCGACGTGCTGTCCAGCGCCTGCTTCGCACTCCCCCGCACGATCGGCGTCGTCTCCCCTGGAAATCCCTGCTTCGTCAGCAGTTCCCGCAACTCCAACTCCACCAACTCCAATAATTCCGGATCGTCCATCACGTCCGTCTTGTTCAGGTACACCACGATCGACGGCACTTCCACCTGCCGCGCCAGCAGCACATGCTCGTGCGTCTGCGGCATCGGCCCGTCCGGCGCCGCCACCACCAGAATCGCCCCGTCCACCTGCGCCGCCCCCGTGATCATGTTCTTGATGTAGTCCCGGTGCCCCGGCATGTCCACGTGCGCATAGTGCCGCTTGTCCGTCTCATACTCCACGTGCGCAATGTTGATCGTGATCCCGCGCGCCTTCTCCTCCGGCGCATTGTCGATGCTGTCATACGCCCGGAACTGCGCCTTCCCCAGCAGCTGACTCACCTTCGTGATCGCCGCCGTCAAAGTCGTCTTCCCATGATCAATATGCCCCATCGTCCCCACGTTCACATGCGGCTTCGTCCTCTCAAATTTCTGCTTCGCCATGCTCGGCTCCTTATGAATAGAAAAGAAAAAAAGCTATGCTTTGACGATTTCTGCGGCCACCGACTGCGGTATCGGCGCATAATGGTCAAATTCCATACTAAACACGCCCCGGCCTTGTGTGCCCGATCGAAGCTGCGTCGCGTATCCAAACATCTCGGCCAGTGGTACGAGCGCGCGCACCGCCTGCGCGTTGCCAGGCCGGACTTCCATACCCAAGATGCTTCCCCGCCGGCTGTTGATCTGTCCCATGATTTCTCCGAGGAAGTCCTCCGGAACGACCACCTCGACCTTCATCATCGGCTCAAGCAGGACCGGCCCGCCCCTCTGCACGCCCTCCTTGAAGGCCATCGAAGCCGCCATTTTAAAGGCCATTTCGTTAGAATCGACCTCGTGGAACGAACCGTCGAACAGGGTGACCTTGAGGTCGGTCACAGGATATCCAGCCACGACGCCGCTTTCGGCCGCCTCTTTCACGCCCTTTTCAACGGCCGGGATGTACTCTCGCGGTACAGAACCTCCCACTACTTCGTTTTCGAACACCACACCCGAACCGCGCTTGCCCGGCTCCAGAGATATGACCACGTGACCATACATGCCGCGCCCGCCGGACTGCTTCACGTACCTGTGATTAACTTCGGGGACGGCACGCGTGATCGATTCACGATAAGCGACGCGCGGCGCTCCGACATTTGCCTGCACACGGAACTCGCGCAGCATG
The DNA here is from genome assembly GCA_041480885.1 of Anaerolineae bacterium. Classification (GTDB taxonomy): domain Bacteria; phylum Chloroflexota; class Anaerolineae; order Anaerolineales; family Villigracilaceae; genus Fen-1038. Next base: position 7,173 of record JBGPAT010000091.1, on the reverse strand, counting down.
CGATCTACGAGAATGTCCAGATGAAGCTCGCCCATGCCCGAGATGATGGTCTGCCCCGTATTCTCATCTGATCGGACCCGGAAGGTCGGGTCTTCCTCGGAAAGCTTGCGCAGCGCCTCGCCCATCTTCTCCTGGTCGGCTGTGCTCTTGGGTTCGATCGCAATGGAAATGACGGGCTCAGGAAACGTGATGTTCTCCAGCATGATAAGCTTGTTGTCACAGAGTGTATCGCCGGTGGAGGTCTCCTTGAAACCTAGGGCCGCGCCGATGTCGCCTGAGCGGACTTCAGTGATGTCCTCGCGCCGATCAGCGTGCATTCTGATCAGGCGACCGATCCGCTCTCGTTTGCCCTTGGTCGAGTTGATCAACATCTGGCCCTGCGTTACAACCCCAGAATATGTCCGGAAATAGGCGAGTCGACCGACATAAGGGTCGGTGACAATCTTGAAGACCAGCGCGCTGAGAGGCGCATCATCCGTGGCCGGCAGTTCGATGGTCTCATCGTCGCTGCCCGGCACGATGCCTTTGACCGAGGGCACATCAGCGGGTGAAGGCAGGTAGTCGATAACGGCATCCAGAAGGACTTGCACACCCTTGTTACGCAGCGACGAACCGCAGAACACCGGGTAGGCATTGTTGGTGAGCACCCCCCTGCGAAGGGCTGCCTTCAGGTCGTCGACGCTGATCTCGGCGCCCTCCAGGTACCTGACGGTCAAGTGGTCATCGAGCTCGGCGATCCTTTCAATCATGCGATGCCGGGCCTCTTCGGCGAGCTTTCTCATGTCTGAAGGAATCTCGACAATCTTTGGTTCCTTGCCGAGATCATCCTCCCAGATGACGCCCTTCATCGTCAACAAATCGATAGCACCCTTGAAACCAGCCTCCATTCCGATCGGCAGCTGCATGGCAATTGGATTGGCGCCCAGGCGATCGATGATGGTCTGGATGGTACGCTCATAGGATGCGCCCACGCGATCCATCTTGTTCACAAAACAGATCCGGGGCACGCCGTAACGATCCGCCTGCCGCCAGACAGTTTCGCTCTGAGGTTCCACGCCTTGGACCGCATCGAAGATGACAACGCCGCCATCCAGGACGCGCAAAGAGCGCTGGACTTCTGCGGTGAAATCGATGTGGCCCGGAGTATCAATCACGTTGATTTGATAGCCATTCCACTCCGCGGAAATCGCGGCGGACACGATCGTGATGCCGCGTTCACGCTCCTGAGCCATCCAGTCTGTGACCGTTGTGCCATCATCCACCGAACCGATTCGATGAGTCTTGCCGGTATAGAACAGGATCCGCTCGGTCGTCGTCGTCTTGCCGGCGTCGATGTGGGCAATGATCCCAATATTGCGATACTTCTCAAGCGGATACGTGCGTGGCATTCAGACCTGGGGTACCTTAGTATTTGTCTCAAAACGGGCGCGACTGACATTCCAACTATTGCGACTAATGTCCTCGTTGCTGCTAGATCCTGTAGTGCGAGAAGGCCCGATTTGCTTCTGCCATCTTGTGGGTTTCGTCACGTTTACGGATGGCAGCACCCGTGTCATTGGAGGCATCAATGAGCTCGGATGCCAGCTTGTCTGCAAATGATTTCCCACCGCGCTCCCGAGCCGCCCCCAGGATCCAGCGGATGGCCAAGGTCGTGCGCCGGTCGGAGGTCACCTCCATGGGAACCTGATAGGTTGCTCCACCGACGCGGCGTGGACGCACTTCCATCGCCGGGCCGACGTTCTTTAGGGCAGCCTCGAAGACTTCCAGGGGGCTCTTCTGGGCGCGTTCCTTGATCAGGTCCATGGCTCCATAGATGACCCGCAAGGCCGTGCTCTTCTTGCCGCGTTTCATTACATGCTGCACCATCGTTTGAACGATCACGCTGTTGTAGCGCATGTCCGGTGGGATGGGCCGCTGTTCGGGACTACCGCGTCTCATTCGTCTGCTCCCTTATTTGGGTCGCTTCGCGCCATATTTGGAGCGGCCCTGCTTGCGATTTGCCACCCCCGTCGTGTCCAGCGAGCCCCGCACAATGTGATAGCGCACACCGGGCAGGTCCTTGACGCGCCCGCCGCGGACGAGCACCACGGAGTGCTCCTGAAGTTGGTGGCCCTCACCCGGAATGTAGGCGGTTACCTCAATCCCGTTGGTGAGACGTACGCGGGCGATCTTGCGCAGCGCCGAATTGGGTTTCTTGGGCGTCATCGTGCGCACCACGGTGCACACGCCTCGCTTCTGAGGTGCGCCCTTTGCCTGACGCACGCGTCGCTGCTTGTGGCTATTGAGCGTGTACTGCAGCGCCGGGGCCTTGCTCTTGGCCTTCTTGTTCTTGCGGCCCCTGCGGACCATTTGATTAACTGTCGGCACCTTTGCCTCCGATTTCAGAGTCTTTCACGACGACCTTTCGCAAGAAATGAGGCCATCAGAAACGATAATGATGGCCTCAGATGTTGCCGCCACTTTATGGCTTGATTCGCATTTGCCGCGCGCGGGCCGGGGTAGTGCAGCCCGATGGGCGTGCAAAGGCAGATTATTCTAACATGCGGTCATGCCCACGTCAAGAAAATTCACGGGCTATTTCCGCCGGTCATTGCCGCCAACGCCCAACTCCATTAGTCCGGTACCCAGCCTCGGGGGATGAGTCTTTTCCTCGTCCTTACCGAAGCGGACCACGTCGCCGCCTTCGTTGACGGCCTCCACAGCCAGGCCAAGGGACTGGAGCTCCTTTACCAGGACCCGGAAGGATGCGGGGATGCTCGGCTCCTCAATCGGCTCTCCCTTGACGATGGCCTCGTAGGTGTTCACGCGTCCCTGAACATCATCGGACTTGACGGTCAGCATTTCTTGCAGCGTGTAAGCCGCCCCGTAGGCCTCGAGAGCCCAGACCTCCATTTCACCAAAGCGTTGGCCACCAAATTGCGCCTTACCGCCGAGCGGCTGTTGCGTGACCAGGCTGTATGGCCCGGTCGACCGCGCATGCACCTTGTCCTCGACGAGATGGTGCAGTTTCAGGATCGTCATGACGCCCACGGTGACGGGCTGGTCGTAGGGTTGGCCCGTCTTTCCATCCCTAAGCACCTGCTTACCCAGGATTGGCAAGGGCAGGCCAGTCTCGGTGGCGACATCTTGGGCGGCGGCATATACGTTGGCGTCTGCGAGCTTCTTTGTGCGCCCCAGGCTTTCCATCCACAAGCGAAGGCAGGCGTTGATCGCTGCCTGATCCACCTTGGGATCGAGGTCTGCATTCTCCTCGTCCAGACCGCCCAGGATGAGTTTCGGATCGTATTCCCGATCTCGCAGCCACTCCTTTGCGGCTGCATGTCTTGCATAATCCACGTCGTTCAAGCTGTAGACATCGTATTTGCGCTTGCCGAGCCAGGCTTCCAAATAGAGTCGACGGACTTCATCATCATCTTCGATGGCATCCGCCTCGTATTCCTGATCCTTGATCCACGCCCAAGCCGCCTGTGCAGATTCTTTCCAGGCTTGATCAACGATCCAGGCCCGGGCGAGCTCGGACTCGATCTGCTCCTCACTGGCTCCATCAAACACCGGCGTGAGTGCCCGGAAGCCCAGTCGTCGCGCAGCCCAACCCAGATGGACTTCGAGGACCTGACCGATGTTCATACGCCCGGGCACTCCGAGCGGATTCAGGATGATGTCCACGGGCGTTCCATCTTCCAAGAATGGCATGTCTTCAACTGGTACGACCTTGGACACCACGCCCTTGTTGCCGTGCCGACCAGCCATCTTGTCGCCAGCGGTGATCTTGCGTCGCTGTGCCACCGACACGCGTACCATCGTATCCACACCGGCAGAGAGGTCGGAATTGTCCTCGCGCGTGAAAACCTTGACATCCACGACCTTCCCGCGCTCGCCGTGAGGCATTCGCAGGGATGTGTCTTTCACGTCCCGCGACTTCTCGCCGAATATGGCGCGCAACAAACGCTCCTCGGGCGTCAACTCCTTCTCGCCTTTGGGCGTGATCTTGCCCACCAGGATGTCGTTTGGACCGACCTCAGCACCAATCCGGATGATGCCTTTCTCGTCCAGGTCTTTGATGGCGTCCTCTCCGACATTTGGAATATCGCGTGTGATCTCTTCGGGTCCAAGCTTCGTGTCACGAGCCTCAACCTCGTACTTTTCGATATGTACCGAGGTGAAGCGGTCTTCTTGGACCAGCCGTTCGGAAAGGAGAATGGCGTCTTCAAAGTTATAGCCTTCCCAAGAGAGGAAGGCGACCACCACGTTCTGGCCCAGCGCCAGTTGGCCGCCCTCTGTCGAGGACGAATCGGCGATGATATCGCCCCGTTTCACAATCTGTCCCTTCGCTACGGACGGCCGCTGATCGATGCACGTCGACTGATTGGAACGCTGATACTTGCGCAGCTGATAGGGGTGAAGCCCCCCCTTTCTTTCCTTGACCACAATCTTGCTTCCGGTCACCGATACAACTTCGCCGTTTTCCTCGGCAACCACCACCTGCCCCGAATCCAAGGCAGCCGCACGCTCCATGCCGGTAGCGACAAGGGGGATCTCCGGGCGCACCAGCGGCACAGCCTGCGCCTGCATGTTGGAGCCCATCAAGGCCCGATTCGCATCATCGTGTTCGAGAAATGGAATCAGTGCAGCACTGATGCCCACGACCTGATGCGGGGCAACATCCATGTAGTCTACGGCTTCCGGGGTTGAGAATAGAAACCCGGAGTGGTAGCGGCAGGAAATCCGTTCTCGAATGAATTCGCTGTCCCCCGTCAGCGGCGCGTTGGCTTGCGCGATGGTGTATTTATCCTCGGCATCCGCGGAAAGAAAGTCGATCTGATCGGAAACGAAAGGTATGACCGCTACTTCATTGCCGAATCTGGCAAGCCGCTTGGCGAGCCTCGCATCAATCACATCGCCAGCCTTAGCCAGTTTCTCCTCAGTCTTTGGGTCAAGGATTGCCTCGCGAAGAGTTCTGCCCACGAGAGCCTCGCTGTCAGCCGGCAGGAACTTGAATACTCGGCGATATGGCGTCTCGATGAATCCGTATTCGTTGACACGGGCGAAAGAGGCGAGACGACCAATCAGGCCGATGTTTGGGCCCTCGGGGGTCTCGATCGGGCAAATGCGGCCGTAGTGGGAGTGATGCACGTCGCGCACATCGAATCCGGCGCGTTCGCGCCTGAGGCCGCCGGGGCCAAGTGCTGAGAGAGTGCGCTTGTGACGAAGCTCAGCCAGGGGATTCGTTTGATCCATGAACTGGCTGAGTTGGCTGGAGCCAAAGAACTCCCGCAAAGCGGCGACGACCGGCCGAATATTGATGAGCGTTACCGGCGAGAGCTGTTCCTGGTCGCGGATCGACATCCTTTCCTTAATGACCCGCTCCATGCGGCGCAGGCCAATCCGCAGCTTGTTTTGGATCAGCTCGCCCACTGTCTTGACGCGTCGGTTTCCCAGGTGGTCGATGTCATCGGGGGGCTCAACCCCATTATTGATCTGGATCATGCGACGAACGAGCCGGATGATATCGTTCTTCGTGATGGTCCGGTGGGGAATCGGTATGTTGAGATCCAACTTTTGGTTGAGCTTGTAGCGGCCGACCCGTTCCAGATCGTAGTGCCGCTGGTCGAACAACTGCTCTTCGAGGAATTGCTTGGCGTTGTCGAGCGTGGCCGGATCACCGGGGCGCATTTTGCGGAAGAACTCGATCAGGGCTGCTTCGGCGATCGTCAGGCCGCCAGACAGATTCCATTCAGGCTCCTGTCGCAGCGTGGAGGCGATGAAGAGCCGCTCCGGGTTGTTGTCAACCTCGTGGAAGATCGACAGCAATTCCTCGTCCGAGCCGGTCTTGAGCGGGGAGTCTTTGATCCCGTCGCTGACAGTCGCCAGTGCGCGTAGGAATACAGTGATCGGCACCGTTCGTTTGCGGTTGAATTTCAGAATGATGTAGTCGCTTTTCCGAGTCTCGAACTCCATCCAAGCACCGCGGTCCGGAATGAGCTTTGCCATGGCCAACAGGCGACCCGTGGCACGGTCAGTTGGGGCCTCGAAATAGACGCCTGGCGAACGGATAAGCTGGGACACCACCACGCGTTCAGTCCCATTGATAATGAAGGTGCCTTTGTCGGTCATCTCCGGGAAGTCGCCAAGGAAGATGTCCTGCTTGATGGGTTCGGGGACATCCGTGCCCGCAAGTAGTACCGACACGTACAAGGGACTGGCGAAGGTCAGGTCCCGCTCAACGCATTCCTCGATCGAATGCTTGGGCTCCCCGAACCAGTATTTGAGGCCCCACTGCTTCGCCTCGGGGCTCCGGCTTGCAAAGAAGAGCTTCATCCCCTTGTTATACGACTCGATCGGCGAGACCTCATGGAAGAGATCGCCGAGACCATCTTTCTTGAGTCGGGCAAATGAATCTAGCTGGATGTCGATTAAGTTTGGAAGGTTGAGTCTGACTGGGATGCGAGCGTAATTCTTGCGGGGCAAAGACGCCATTCGCCTCTCTCCTCACGTGCAAACGAGCCGCCGGTCTGCGGACTGCCTGCTGACTGTATCCTACCCGTGCTTCGAGCTGCGGTCCGGTCGGCGCCAGGATGAAGTTTCAACTTGGACAGTGATTGCGGGTGGTCAAAACACAATGCCTGCCCCGCCCTGGCAGGATTGCGACCTCTCATTATATGGAATTCGGGTGACGGAGTCAAGGGCGCTAAGCCGACGATTGGCTGGCGTCGTCGACCATCTAGCATTCAGAATTAGCCCGAGAATTAGAACGTTTGTTCCTCCTACCCACCTGGCGGCGTCCCGGTAAGCCGGACGGCCGGAGTGGCAGGATCAGTGTGTCCATCGTGGAATGGTTCGCCCCATCCCCACCGACGGACTCCCTCATCGGGTAAACCCGAGGCCGGCGCGGCAGCGGCGACCGAGGCCCCTCCAGCACAGCGCATTCTGACCCTCAAACGCGTCAGAAAGCGCGTGCCCTGAGGCAAGCCAGTCGCTGCGCCGAGCAGGTGAAAGCAACTTCTCTCTGGCGGGCGTGTTTCACACCAGTGAAACGCGCGGCGGAGGTCCAGATGGGCAGGCAGCGAACGTGATCAACGACAAGCGGGAAATCTTCGGCTGGGCCATGTACGACTGGGCCAATTCGGCATTCAGCACAACGATCGGGACGGTCTTCCTGGGCCCCTATGTGGC
>JBGPAT010000090.1:0-8965 GCA_041480885.1 Anaerolineae bacterium | reverse complement strand
ATTTCACTCGAGGGTATTCAATCATCGGAGCGGTGATAAACATCACCGAGGCGTTCCGTGGCAAGCCGTTGCCGAAAGAGGGCACCTTTCAGTGGCACCTTCGACAGAGGGCATATGCGCAGCTCGAGGCAAAACTGCTCCAGCAGCGGGACGCCTAGTGCGTTGCAACGTTTACCGGCGACTTGATCAACGATCGATTCTGCTTTGCTACGGGGGGATGTACTTCTTTTCTGAGTATAATCTTTCCCATGGACCTAAAAGCTCAACTCACCGACGCCATGAAGCAGGCCATGAGGGCGAACGATGATGTCAGCCGGCGAACAACGCGCATGGCGCTCGCGGCCATCAAACAGGCCGAAAAGGACAAACAGACGACCCTGGATGACCCGGCGGTGATGGCGCTCCTGCAAAAGGAGATCAAGAATCGCCGCGAAGCCGCGGAGGAAGCCAAGAAGGCCAACCGCCCGGACTTGATCGCGGAAAACGAGGCCGAGATCAAGGTGCTGGAGGCCTTCCTGCCCAAGGCCATGAGCCCCGAGGAACTGCGCGCCCTGGTCCAAGCCGCCATTGCCGAAACCGGCGCCGCCACACAGACAGACATGGGCAAAGTGATGAAAGCCGTCATGCCAAAAGTGGCGGGCCGCGCTGCCGGAGATCAGGTCAGCGCGATGGTCAAGGAAGCGCTGGCGAAGTGATCGCTTCTCTCCAGACACAGAATTCGGCTGGCACCGGGCCAATTGGGGTGGAATTCCCGCCGTGCGTGTTCGGGGCTACTGGGCTCACGCTAAATCACGCGGCACATCCTATCTTTGGTGTAATGTAAGTGGGCATGGCTGACCGTCCTACCACCTCTTTAGGCCTGCGCGCGCTGCGGGCATTTCTACTGGTCGCGGTGGCGATCGTGACGTACGCCGCGCTGGTTCTGCCCTTGAGCCTGCGTGCGCCTGCGCCACCGCTCAAGGCCGGAGACGTGTCCCCCCACGGCATGCAGGCGCCGCGCGATTTCGAATACGTGAGCCAGGTGCGGACGGACGAGTCGCGGAATGCCGCTGAGAAGGCCGTCCTGCCCGTCTACACGCCTCCTGAGCCGGCAATTGCGCGCAGGCAAATTGATGCTCTGAACACTGTCCTTGAGAACGTTTCCAATATCCGCCTGAATGCGACCTCCACAGTTGACCAGAAGGTATCCGCGCTTGGCTCGCTTACGGGTATCACGCTTGAACCCGAGAGCGTCCAGCTTATCCTCGCGATGTCTGACGCGCGTTGGAACGCGGTCGCAGAAGAGTCACTGCGCGTGCTTGAGCAGGTGATGCGCACCCAAGTCTGGGCTGACAACCTGGATTTGATAAAGAAGGATGTCGGTTCTCGGGTCCGCCTGACATTGAACGAGCAGGACGCCGCCCTGGTCGCCGAGCTGGTGAGCGCCTTTGTGGTGCCGAATAGTCAGTACAGCCAGGACTTGACGACCGCGGCTCAACAATCGGCGCACGATGCCGTGCAGCCTGTCGTCGAGTCCTACAAGGCGGGCGAGACCATCGTGGCCGGTGGCGACATTATCTCCCCTGCCCAAATGGAAGGCCTCCAGGAATTCGGGTTGATCGAGACGCAGCAACCCGCTGAGACCTTTCTCAGCGCGGGTGCTCTGACAGTTTCCTGCATGGCGCTCGTGGGCCTCTACTTCTATCGACGTCCACGCGTGGCTTTCCTGGCGGACTCCCGCAGTCTCGTCGTCATGGCATTTGTCTTTCTGGTCTTCATGCTGACCGCGCGCCTGGTGGTTCCTAACCGCACCATCGTGCCCTACGCCTTCCCGCTCCCGGCCGTCGGGCTCTTGATCGCAACGCTCTTCGGCATGGAGTCAGGCGTCGTGCTGTCGTTGGTGATCTGCGTCCTGGCCAGCTACGGCATTTCAAACACGGCCATTCTCATGCCGTATTACCTGTTTGCCACTCTGTGCGGCGTGGTGATGCTTGGGACAGCGCGTCGTTTCTGGGCATTCTTCCGCGCAGGGATGGCGATTGCTGCCGCCGGCGCCGCGATGATCGTGGCATTCCGCCTCTCCGCGGGCTCCATCGATTGGATCGGTCTAGCGACGCTGGCAGGCGCGGCGCTCTTCAACGGCCTGGCGTCCGCCAGTCTGGCACTATTGCTACAGTACTTGTTGGCACAGTTCCTCAGTCTGCCCACGGCGCTACAGCTGCTCGAAATATCGCGGCCGGATTTTCCTCTCCTGCAGGCATTCCTGCGGAAGGCTCCCGGCACCTACCAGCACAGTCTGCATGTCGCAAATCTTGCCGAACAGGCGGCTGAGAAGATCGGCGCGGATGCGCTCCTCACGCGAGTCGGTGCCACCTTTCACGATATTGGGAAGACCGTCGGCGATCCGTCCTTTTTCATCGAGAATCAGGTTGCTGGCAGCATCAACACGCATGCCAACCTCACGCCTGAAAAAACAGCTGCCTCGATCATACGGCATGTGCGGGACGGGGTGTCGCTTGCCCACAAATATCGGCTGCCCCGCCGAATCGATGACTTCATCCTTGAGCATCACGGGACGATGCCTACCCGCTATCAGTACAATCAGGCATTGGAGCGGGCCGGCGGCGACGCCTCCAAGGTGGATATTGAAAAATTCCGCTATCCCGGCCCCCGCCCGCGTTCGCGCGAGACCGCGCTGCTTATGTTGGCGGATGCGGCCGAGGCGCGCAGCCGCGCCGAGAATCCGGAGAGCGAGGAAAAGTTGCAGGAGATCGTCCGTTCTGTGATCGAACGCGCTGAGCGGGAGGGTCAGCTTGACAACACACAGCTGACCCTGCATGATCTCCACTTGATCACAGACTCATTTGTGACCACTCTGCGCGGAACCTATCACCCGCGCATTCAGTATCCTGCTGCCGAATTGTCTGCCGCTGTGCCGGCCCAGACCACACCCCTCAAAGATCGTCCAGTCCAGTGATCCACGTCGAGACCACCCTCGAGCCCCTGCCGGTCGCCTCCGGACTCATCGAAGGTGCGGCCAGAGCTGCGCTCGCGCACGAGAGCGCTGAGGGCGAGCTCACGGTTGTGCTGACTGACGATCAGCGCCTGCAGCAGCTCAACCGCGACTATCTGGGAATTGATGCGCCGACCGATGTGCTTGCCTTTCCAGCTTCCGAGACGGATCCGGATACGGGCGCCCACTATCTCGGCGATGTACTCATTTCAGTCCCGCGCGCTGAGGCTCAAGCGCGGGAGGAACACCATCCTTTGGCTTCGGAAGTCCAGCTGCTCGTGGTGCATGGAGTGCTGCACCTCCTGGGTCATGATCACGGTCTGGCCGAGGAACGAGCGCGCATGTGGTTCGCCCAGGGTGAAGTCTTGAAGCGGATTGGGCTTGCCGGCATAGGGATCCGCGAGTCTTAGAATGCTTGGCTTCCTTCGCTCGCGCCTGCACTCGTTCGGTCATGCCTTTCGCGGCTGGTGGTACGTCGTGCGGACGCAGCGCAATGCCTGGATCCACGTCGTCATTGCCGTCCTGGTGTTTGCTTTGTCGCTCTGGCTCCGCCTCAGCACCCTTGATTGGGCCATCCTCATCCTAACGACGGCCATGGTTTTTACCGCCGAGTTCCTCAACACCGCCATTGAGGCCGTTGCGGACCTTGCCAGCCCCCAGAAGCACCCCCTAGCGAAAATTGGCAAGGACGTTGGCGCGGGCGCTGTGCTGATCGCCGCCCTCGCCGCGGTGTTGATCGGTTTGCTGATCCTGGGGCCGCCACTCTGGGAGCGCATTGCGCCGTTGTTGAGCGCGCACTGATCGCCGGGCCCGCAACGCCGAGCGCTGGAGGACTTCGATGACCGCATCATTTCGTTTTGGCACTGTGGGTTCTCCGACCGGCACGCCGAAGAAGCCGGGCGGCTCCGTGGGCGCCATCCAATTCAGCAAATCCATCGGGCTGACAGCCTTTGAACTCGGCTGGGTGCAGTCCGTGCGCGTATCAGAGGAGACCTGCGCTGCGATCAGGGCCACGGCTCTCGGTCAGCAGGTGTCCCTCAGCGTCCATGCGCCGTACTTCATCAATCTCAATGCCAGCGCAGATGAGTGGCCTAAATCACGCAAGCGCTTGATGGACGCTGCGCACTACGGCAATCTGGCGGGTGCGACCGATATTATCTTCCATCCAGGCTCATATTTTGCCAACGATCCAGTGGATGTCCTGAGGATCGCGATCCCTCGGCTGAAAGGCTGCGTGAGTGAGTTGAGAAAAGCCCGGAATCCGGTGGCGTTGCGCCCGGAGACAATGGGCAAATCCGCCATGCTTGGCTCGCTGCAGGACGCCTTGGAAATGGCCCGCTCGATCGAAGGTGTGGAGCCCTGCCTCGATTTTGCCCACCTGCACGCGCGTCCCGGTGACGGCACCATGAATACGTATGAAGAGTGGCGCTCCGTCCTGGAAGGCTATTCCAAATCCATCGGCAAGGCGGGATTGAAGCGGCTACACATCCATCTATCGGGCATCGACTATGGCCCGAAGGGAGAGAAGGCGCATCTCAAGCTTGAGGATGCCGATCTTGATCTGAAAGCCTTATTGCGGGCATTGCATGATCTTCGTTGCGGGGGACGCATCCTATGTGAGAGTCCCGCGATGGAGGAGGATGCGCTCAAGATGAAGAGAGTTTGGCAGAGCGTTAGCGGGGAATCCTAGCCGGACGGCCCGGTCACGGACGCGCCGTCGATCACCGAATAACTGGGCGCCCGGCGCCTACGAATAGCCGAGGTCGTGCCCCGAGCGCCCGACCGTGAGCTGAAAACCACCAGTCGTATTGCGGAGCAAGAGAAAAAACATGCGCCGGGCGTCCATGGCCGGCGCATGTTTTTTTGGTTGCGAGCCCTTACCAGAGGGGAGGCTTGACCACCATCAGGAATACAATGATGGCCACATCGAGCGTGACCAGGATTCCGTACAGCCTGCTCTGCTTTGCCACATCACGGTACTCAGCGGAGTCGAATCCAACGCTTTCCAAGAGGCGGATCTGTTTCTTGAAAACCGGTGAGTATGCCAGGACTCCCAACAGGGCTGCGGCCGCATACAGGATCAGTGCGATCAATAGCCAAGGCGTAGTCAGCGGAATCGGGATCAGAACAGCCATCGTCAAGCCCGTGAGCAGGAGCAGCGCGTAGCAGGGATTGGCCACTCGATTGTCAATGAGTCTAATGTTGCGCAACACGTACGGCAAATGACCGGGCTCGGCTGACGCCCGGGCGATCCAGAGCCCGTACGTGCTATTCGCCCCAACCGCTGTGATGGCAGCGAGCACGTGGATCCACTTGATGAGTAGCAACGGCAGCATGCAAGTCTCCTTGTTACTTTGTGCTGTCGGTCAGGACATCTGACGGCTTGGGGCCGTCCAGATGCACGAATCGCATGGCGATGGCGCCTACGCCCAACGGCAGCCAGAAGGTGATGCCCCGGTAGAGCAGCGTTACGATCACTGCCTGGCTGAAATCGACACCCAGCGTCCGGAGCCCGAGGGGCATGATGCCTTCTACCACGCCGACGCCTGAAGGAGTGGGCGAGACAATGAGGAAAAGGTATCCGATGGCAAAGCCGGCGACAATGGTGCCGGCGGAGAAGGGCACCTTGAAAGACAGGAAGCTGAAGGTGAGAACAGCCATAAGCAGGGCTTTGTTCAGCAGCGAAAGCAGGAATGGTTGGAGCAGACTGCCGGGCCTTGCCGGCAAAGAGGCCAGCCCTTGAGACACATCCGCGGCGAATTCATGTGCGCGCGCCTCGCTGAGATAATCACGATGAATGAAAGGCCGGACCACGCCGTTGGCGATGCGGGCCAGGCTCGCCAGCGCCTGCCCGAATCCTTGAGGCGAGCGATAGGCAAGGTACAACAGGAATGCCAGGACCGAGGCAACTGCCAGCAGAATCAGAGAGGCGCTGATTTCGCCGGGTCCAAGGTGATTGCGGCGGATCAGCACGATGATGCCCATCGCCAGTACGCACAGAAAGGCAGCTTCGTCCAGAAGCAAATACAGTGCGCCCGCCACGGTCACTTTTGCTGATGGATGACCTCGCCCGCGGGCATCGGCAATGAATAGTGCCAGCCCGCCGACCCCGCCGCTCGGCGTAACAATACTGACAAAGCCGGCGGCCGCAGCCACCAGCGTCAAGCGCTCCCAGCTTTCCTTCAATCCAAGCAGCACATAATTGGATTGGAATATCCAGCCTAGCACCAAGAACCAGCCAGTCTCGACCACCAGCGCGAGTGCTACGTACCAGGCGTTGGCTCGTTGAAGGGTCTGGAGGACGTCCTGGAGTTCCGAGAAGCTGAAGATGACCAGGGTGACCGCAAGAAACAGAACGATCACGGTCAGGAGCTTGGGCATGCTTGACTCATTATAACCATTGGCACGGATGCTCAGGGCGGCGATGGGCGGCATGCCAGCACAAGGCCCGCACGAAAAAACCTCTCACGGAACAGCTGCGTGAGAGGCGCGAATCCAGCGAATTCATGGGCAAGCGCGTCTATCCGCGCCTGCGTCCTCCCAGTCCACCGACCAGGCTCACAAAGTAGAGTAACTGAAGGACTGCGGAAGCCAGCCCGGCCACGTACGTAAAGGCCGCGGCATTCAAGACGGTGTTCACGCCGCCTTGTTCGTCTGCACCGGCGACTATGCCTGTCTCAGCCAGCAGGCGCTTGGCACGCGCCGAGGCGTTCAATTCAACGGGCAGTGTTGCCAGCGCGAACACTGCGCCGCCTGAAAACACCAACACACCCAACCAGGCCAGGTTCGTCACGCCCAGGAGCAGACCTGCAAAGATCATGATCCAACCCAGCCACGAGCCGATGCTGACCGCGGGAACCAGGGCGGCGCGGAAGCGCAGCGGGAGGTAGCCGTCGGAATCTTGCATCGCATGGCCAAGTTCATGTGCAGCCACCGCCACTGCCGCCACAGACGCGGTGTCGGCGACGGCTTGCGAAAGATGCAGCACCTTCTGGCGCGGATCATAATTGTCCGTCAGATTGCCGCCGATGCGATCGATCTGAACGCCCTGCAGACCGCCGTTTACGATCAGACGCTGCGCGGCCTGCGCGCCGGTCAATCCGCTCCGGACACCCACCCTGCCCCACTTACTGTAGGCCGAGTTGACGTACCAGGATGCCAGCATTACGAGCAAGAAGCCCGGAACCATGAAACACAGGTAAGTCGGATCGTAGAAGAACATTGCTTCCTCCTATGTTTTCAGGACCCGCCGGGGATTCCTAGGGCGTAGGTGTTGGCACTGCCGTCGGAACTGCCGTCGGAACTGATGTGGGGATGGGAGTCCCGTTGATCACATCCATCAATACTTCTAAGGCCATATCCAGCTGCGGGTCGCGGTTCGCCTGGCGGTCAGCCGCCGTCCTCTGAACGTACACATCCGGCGTCAAGCCCACTTTGTCTATCTGGCGTTGCTTGGGGGTCAGCCAGCGCGCAATCGTGATTCGGACCGCGCCCTGATTGTTTGAGATTGGCACCCAATTCTGCACGGAGCCCTTGCCATACGACACCACGCCCACGAGTTTGGCACGGCCGTAGTCCTGCAAAGCCCCTGCGGTGATCTCGGAGGCTGAGGCCGTTCCTTCATTGATCAGCACCACCAACGGGATCTTGGTCGCTACCCCGCCCGGGATCACATCGTACGGCTTCTTGGTCCCATCACCATATTGTTCATAGAGCACCGTGCCACTGCCCTGGAATTGCGAGACGACCTGGACTGCTGTGTCCAGAAAACCGCCACCGTTGTCGCGCAGGTCAATGATCAGGCCCTTTGGATTCTGCGGCATCAGCGTCTTCAGTGCGTCGGTAAGCTCCCGGGTCGTCTTCTCGCCGAAAGTCGTGATCTGGATGTAGCCGATGCCGTTCGGCAGCATCTTGCCGCTTGCGCTGGGGACATCGATCTTGGCGCGCGTCACGTCGAATTCCAACGGCGCGTTCACCCCTTTGCGCATAATCGTCAAATGCACCGTCGTATCCGCCGGTCCGATGACCTTCTGGCGTACCAACTCCGGACTAATGCCGGTCATGTCTTTACGGTCCACCCCGGTGACCTGATCGCCCGACTCCAGTCCGACTTTCTCGGCCGGTGACGAGGGGAAGGTGCTGAGGATCGTTAGGTAGCTGCCCGTGGTGTCCACAGTCGCGCCGATGCCCTCGTACGAGCCTGCCAACTCGGCGTTGGCGTCTTTGTAGGTCTGCGGATCCATGTACGTGCTGTGCGCATCCCCCAAGGAGTCTATCATTCCTCTGATGGCGCCTTCCATCAGCTTCGTGTCATCTACGGGCTGATCCACATACTGCTGGTGGATGATCTGCCAGGCCTCCCAGAAGGGCTTGAACAGCGTCTGCAAATCCTGAGGGGTTGTGGTTTGCGCAGCCGCCGGGAGCGTTGGCGAGATCGCTTTGGGTGCCAACGCAGACACCGCAGGATTGCCGAAGGGCAACAGGTGCCCCGCGATGAATCCGCCTGAGAAGCCGCCTGCCAGCAGCACTGCTCCGAGCAGGGCGGCGAGAATGACCTGTAACGTTTTGCTCACAAAGACCTCCTGAGATGCCTGGGCCTCACGGCCAGGACCCTTCGGCAGAATACCATCACGGCATTAAAGGACAATGAAACGGGTGTATGAATGATGTAAATACTGTGTACGATTTCAATCGTGCTTCCTCGACAATTCCTGCACGCGCTGGTGGAGCTCATCCATCGCCTCGTCGTCGCGGCCTCGCAGCCCATTGAATTTGTCGCGTCTGCCCTTGAGAAAGGCCAATGCCTCCGCATAGTCTTCAAAGTAATGGGCTTCTTCGCTGTCCAGGTTGATTACCGAGATCCTGCTTTCTAAAACCAGGCCCTTCTTCTCCATCAGGGCCTCGATCTCTCGCCGCAGATCGCTCTTCTTGGAAACGATGATGCCTTCCGCTTCTGCTGCATCTTCTTCCATT
>JBGPAT010000089.1:0-8977 GCA_041480885.1 Anaerolineae bacterium | reverse complement strand
CCTGGCCCATTGCCACCCTCTCCATCGATCGCATCACGCGTGCATTGGCGTTTCTCACGGCTCGCGGTGTGACCGCGAGGAAGGCACCCTCGAAAAGCACATTTGAAACTCTGATCCAGCTAGTATTCAATTTCAAGACGTTCTACTGGGTCGTGTTCATCGCTTTTCTCGCGATGATGTTCGGCTTTGTGGCCCCGACCTTCAACCGGTCATATACGATACTCGCCAGCGCGTTGTGCATCCTTCTGGTTGCGACCCCGACGGATCACCGTCGCGCCCTGCTCACGTTCGTCGCCGGTGCACTCTTGGGTTACTTCCTGGAACTCTGGGGCACGACACGCGAGTGCTGGACCTACTATACGTATGAAACTCCGCCCGCTTTCGCGGTTCTCGCTCACGGCCTGGCTTCGGTTGCATTCTGGCGCGCCGGCTTGCTGCTCAAACAGGTCGGCCGTAGACTGCAATTGACGCGGGCCCCGCGAGCCCCGCGTGCGCAGGCGATGAGCTCGCAGAACGATTAGTCCTGATTTCGGATCGCTTCCACGCGGTCTGTTCATCCGAACGTCGCACTCTCAACGCAGAACTTGCTGGCTATAGTGGCTATGCGCAAGCCGTTCGCTCCGGGCTCGGCCCAGACCTCTGGTCAGATCCCAAGGACAAAGCTCGCTTTCACCGAACCTCTTCCTGCACGAACCGCTGGCCGCGCCAACGGCCTCCCAAGCACAATCGTAACTTCGCTCATCGACGGTGCAGCCGTTGGTCGGAGCTCTCGTTCCCGGCGGCGCGGCAACTTCTTGCAGGAATCTGCGTTCCATGTCACAATCGAGTCGGCGCCCACAGCAAGAATCCAAATAGCTTCCATTTCAGGAGAATTGCCCATGAACCTCCCCACCGATGCCTCAAAGAAAGGATCCGCCGCATTGAATTTGACGGACGGTATCCGCATTGCGAAGGAAAACGAGAAAATCGCCGCGGAGCACTATGCGCAGGCGGCCAAGGCTTCGGGCACTTCCAAGGCCAGGAAGTTGTTCGAGCAGTTGAACGAGTTCGAGATGATCCATTACC
Source organism: Anaerolineae bacterium (assembly GCA_041480885.1). Lineage (GTDB taxonomy): Bacteria > Chloroflexota > Anaerolineae > Anaerolineales > Villigracilaceae > Fen-1038. The sequence continues at coordinate 7,912 of JBGPAT010000089.1, read as the reverse complement.
AAAGGCTGACCGCGCTGGAAGACTCCCTGAAGGACAAGGGTACTTTCATCAACTATGCCGGTACTGAGTTGGTCCTTCCACCCGACCTCGTCATCAAGATGGTTGAACTTCCGAATCAGCCGAGCCTAATGAACATTATTACAGCGGCCGTGGATCTCGAGACCCGGGCAGAGAACGCGTACAATGCGCTTGCGGATCTGACCACAGACCCTCAAGGCCACGACATGTTTCGGAAACTCGCCGAGGAAGAACACAAGCACTATCGCATTCTCACGGACGTATACTGGACGCTCACCAACCTGGGCGAATGGAGCGGGCCAAGCCGCTGAAGCCCAGACCGAGAACCGTTTGCCGACCAGATAGACTTACAAATGAAAAGAAACCTGCCTTTTGACAACTGAAAAAGGCGGGCTCTTGACTACACTGCTGGCCAGCCACGCGCATTTTCAACAACATCGCTTGAGGAGCCGCAATGCCAACCCATGAACTGCTTTACCTGTCACGCCTAGATGTCGAGAAAGTCAACCTCGACATGCGCAGCATCATCGATCTGCTCGAGCAGGCTTTCATGGAAAAGGGCAAGGGAACGGTGGAGATGCCGCCCAAGCCCGGTATCCACACCATGCCCGATGCCTTCATTCATGCCATGCCGGCCTACATTCCTTCGATGAAGTCAGCCGGCATCAAGTGGGTCAGCGGCTATCCTGAGAACTTCAAGCGCGGTCTGCCGTACATCAGCGGTCTGCTCATCCTCAACGATGTCGAGACAGGCATCCCATACGCGCTCATGGACTGTTCCTGGATCACCGCTTACCGCACGGGCGCGGCCTCGGCCCTGGCCGCGAAGTACTTGGCGCGTCCCGAAAGCCAGACAGTGGCCATCCTTGCTTGCGGTGTCCAGGGACGCACCAATCTTGAGGCCCTGTCGTGCCTGTTCAAGATCAAGAAGGTCTATGCCTACGATGTGTTGCCCGACGTGCAGGCGGCCTTTGTCCGTGACATGAGCAAGAAGCTCGGATTGGAGGTCGTCGGAGTACAGGAGCCCAAACGGGCAGTGACCGAAGCTGACTTGGTCGTGACCTCCGGCCCGATCCTCAAACACCCGAAGCCCACGATTGAGAAGGACTGGCTCAAGCCTGGCGCCTTTGCGTCGGCCGTGGATTTTGACTCGTATTTCACCGGCGCCGCCATGCAGCAGATGGATCGCATCAGTACGGATGACCACGCGCAGTTTCAGTATTACAAGTCCGTCGGATACTTCCAGGAGACTCCGGCTCCCTATGCGGACCTTGGCGAGATCGTGGCCGGTCTCAAACCGGGACGGGGCTCTCCCACCGAGCGCACCATGGCGATTAATCTGGGCCTGGCCCTCGATGACATGGCCGTCGCGCCGACCATCTTCCGCATCGCCGGAGAAAAAGGACTCGGCACCCGCCTTGCCCTCTAGGTGCGATCTGTCCGCGGCCTGGAGCCGCGTCGGGAAAGCGGACCTGCCCTCAGCCATTTGCCGGGGGCAGGCTTTGTTATATACTGTCGCAGGCCATCTCCAGCTCTCCACTCGACCATGAAACCTCTATTCCCCGGGCGTTTGGCCGGTATCACGCGTGCATCAACAACCCTGAAGTCCCTTCTGCTTGCGGCAATATTCTTTGCGGCATACCTGGCCTTGTTGCGCCCCGGATATGGCGTTAATGACGATCTGGTGATGATCTCTTTGGTCTCTGGCTATTTGGGCTCGCCGACACCCTTCATGGTGTTCAGCAATGTGCTCCTGGGCCTCATCTTGATACCGCTGTATCAACTGAAAACCAATCTCAACTGGGAAACCCTACTTTTCATTCTCGTCAACCTTGTCTCGGTGTGGTGCCTGCTCTACATCGTGATTTCCACCCCTATCCGAGGCAAGTACCGGGCCTTGGGAGCATTGGCAGTCCTCTCCTCCGACAGCTACTTCTTGATCAATCTGAGCTTCACGACGATTGCTGCCTTTGCGGCCATTGCCGGGTTTTCTACGATTTTCATGGCGGCAGCCCGGCACTCGCCGCGCCGCAGGGTGCTTTTTGTTCCCGGCGTGGCGCTGATACTGGTAAGCAGTCTGATACGCATGGACTCTTTGCTCCTCGTCCTGCTAACTCTTCTTCCCACTCTCGCGCTGAGCTACCGCTTCTTTGAAACTCGCCCCCTGGCGGTTGCCCTGCTAGCCACCGCGGGTCTTGTGTTCGTGGGTTATTGGTTCGATTCAGCGTACGTGCGTGCAGATCCCCAGTGGAGCCGCTACTATGAGTACAACCAGGCCAGAGCCCTGATCCAGGACACGCCCCGCGTGCACATTGAGAACATAGCCTCGAGTCTGCCGGCGGTCGGTTGGCATAGGATCGACTACAGGATGTTCGGCAATTGGTTCTTTCCGGACGAGCACACCTTCTCTGACTCCAATCTCCGGTATCTCATCGATCACGTCTCTGACAAGGACGCCAGTTTTCCCGCTTCATTTCTCGCTTCCTTTTCTCCTTCATATACTCTTTCCGATCTTTACGAGCAGAATAGTCTCCCGTACTTGCTCTTGCTCGTCGCGGTCTGGCTGGTCGCCTTATGCAACCGTTCATTTGCGCAGGCCGTCTGGCCGCTGGCTGCCCTTTTAGCAAGTTTCCTTGTCCTGCTGGCGCTGCTGTCGTGGACACAGAAGGTGCCCCTGTACGTCTGGTACTCTTTCCTTGCCACCATGACTCTTGTGGGCTTATGCCTCCTGATCTTGGCAGCAGCCCCGTTTTCGCCCACTCCGGACGCGGGCGTCGGGGGCCGCCTTCGACTCGTCCGATCCCTGCCGGGAGTGCTCATCTTGGCCTCCGCCTGCCTATCTGTGATTCAAGCCGCCGGCACCAGTGCACAACATAGAACGGCCGAACGGCGGTACACGCAGGTGCTGTCAGAGTTGCAGGCCCTTGAGGCGCAGGGAGAGATCCAACCCAACAGTTTGATCATTTCTCCGATGCGGGGGATCCCCCTCGAATGGTCAGATCCCTTCCTTCTCAATCTGCCAAACGTCAAATACTTTCAAATAGAATGGTTGACATTCTCGCCAGCCTACTATCAGATCCTGCAGGAATACGGTGTTCGCTCGCTGCCGTCCGGCCTCTACACAACCGACAACGTGTATTTGATGACTCGCAAGGATCTCATCCATGGTATTGTGGATTTCATCCAACTTCATGAGTCCGTGAGGGTACGGCCGCAATGGCTGTACTCAATGAACCGCTCGGGCGTTGATGAAGGCTTTTTCACGGACGTGGAATTGTACAAGTTGGTGAAGCAGCCCTGAGGAACCGTCCTCGCTTGCGCATTGGTGAGGCGTCCTGAAGCAGTCAGGCTGTCACCCTCCCAAATCCGGACGAGGTTCCCCCACAGTACACCCAATGGCGATCAATCTTCGGCTGGACTTGGACCACCGGGCCCGAGCGCCGCTGTAGCGGTTTCATTCCCATCGCACGCCTCCATGCCACAACCCGCGGCATCTCCGCAATTCCCTGCTGCCTAGGGGAAAAGACTTGCCCGCGGGAGCACCGACTGGATTCCCGCGTGAACGCCATTCCAAAATGCTGCGAGCTTGGCAATCATGGCCGGATCATAGAAATTAGACACCAGCGGGGGCACGCCAAAACAACTGAAATAACCTATGCCCGCCGTCCACACTGCCAATCCGGCGACCATAAGCCAGAATGCCGCTCGCAGGGGTCGAAGGGCACGGAAACTCGCATCGACTCGCCAGGCAAGCATTCCCACGCACAGCACCACGGGTAGGTAGAAATCGGCAACGTAGCGCTCGGTCGCGTAGAAGAAGACCATCAAGAACATGAACTGCCCGGCCGCCGCCGCCGCGATCATCACGAAGAGAAAACGGCTTGCATACTGGCGCGGACCACTCGCCTCATTCTTGCGGGCGGACATCCATGCCAGAACCAGGAGCGGAATGGCCAGGGCGCACAGCCACAGACCCGGCACTGACGACAAAACCCCGAAGATGATCTGATCGAATTGTCTTCCCGGCGGGATTGTCAGCCAGTTCGGCAGTAGCGACAACTGGAAGTGGGCAGATTTGATGAAGGGAAACGAACTACTTGAGGTCAGAGGATACAAGAGGTAGATATACGCGTTTGAACGAACGTAAGAAACGGAATAGGTCAGCTGGCGGAACTCGGGGATGGTCAGTTGATACGTGAGGCCGGTCTCCAGCGGATTGTCGAATCGAACGAAATTGTAGATACCCAATCCGATCACGCACAGCGTCAGGGGAGCCAGAAGAATGCCCGCCCTCTTCCAGGATCGATTCCAGCCGGCCTCGCCTCGCAGCCACAGCAGGGCAAATCCCGTGTAGATCATGACTGAGATCAACAGATTGTATCGGCAGCCGAGCGACAGCCCCCATCCGAGACCTGCCATCGCCAACCAGCCCGCCTTTTTTGTACCGATATGCAGCGTGAAGCCCAGCAAGCCCGACAATAGGAAGAACTGGCCGTACAGGATGGATGCCGCGTAGTGCCTTGGATTGCCTATCACGTTCAACAAAGGCAGATTCATGAAGCCCATGATCACAAGCGGCAACAGCGGCAGGCTTGGTGCTGGACCGGCGAGGTGTCTCGAAATCTGAACGAGAAGCGCTAGAAAGATGCCGAGCAAGCCCCAGTATGCCAGCGCAACCAGCACAGAAGCAGGAGGTTGGGCGCGCAGGATGACCTCCAGCACCGCAGAAACCAGCGCCGGTACGGGTCCCCAATATAGATAGTAGCGCCCGCCGTAGTACGAAGCATCCCAGTGAACCGGGATATTCTTGCGCTGCGAATAATCATAGGGGTTTCCAAGCGTCGCCAGTTGAGGATTGGGAGTCTCAAGTAGAGCCGTCTGGCCGTGCAGGAAGGCTTCCCCGAGATCTACGTAGTCGTTTTGGATGTGGGGGAAATCAGGGAACCTGCCCGACGAGACGTACCACAGCGAGTACACCCCGATCGCGGCGCAAACCAGTATGGCAAGGGCAATGCCAGTTCCGGGTGCTGAGGCTAGTTGTCCTATACGCTCTGGCAGCAGAGGCAGCCGGCTCGAACCCCCCTCACGCGCAGCGCTGTCAGCCGCCGGCCTATGCGACTGGTGATCTTCAGCAGAAGGGCCGCTCCGTTGGCCGTTGATGTCGGGCGTGGGCATGTGCGGATTTTATCGCGTTCCGCAGACCCTCTCCGTGCCTCCCCAATTTCGCCTGCAATCCGGTTGCAGATCGGTTGCTGTTGCGAGGCGTTTATGTTCCCAACACTGAAATGAGCAACCATGCTCCCCATCCTATCGTAAGAAGACCAATGGCTCGACTCACCCATTGTTCTGCTGGAACTATTTTCTCCACAAGAATACTGGCCGCAATCACTGCAACCCACAGCAGGTTCATGACTCCAGCTACAAAGAGCAAGGCCATCAGTAGCCAGCAACACCCAACGCAATAGATGCCATGTCGTGCGCCCATCATCAGCGCACCCTTTGTTCCTTCTCGCCATTCGCTCATCAGAAAGCCGAGCGGCGTGCGGCACTGCGATAGGCAGATGCGCTTGAGCGGCGTGAACTGATACACCCCAGCCGCGATGAGCAAAATCGCGCCTACGAAAGGAGTGACGCTTATGAATTCCGGCGAAAGCAACGCAGCTGAATGCAATCCCCACTGGACAAAAGTGGCCCCTGCACTGAACGAAATCCACACAATCAAGTATCCGAGCAAAAATACGATCGTGGCAGGGATGGGCGTTCGGCCTGTTTGTCGCTGACGAGTGACCTTGGCAAACGTGAGAATCATCGGCGTTGCTGAAGGTGTCATCATTGCCACCATCATGACTGCCCACATCATGAAGGTCAGCAGAATGTCTCCACTTTGCCAGGCTTGCGTGGTGGGCATGGACATCTCCGTGCTGTTGATGTCCATGCCCGTATTGCCTGAAGCGACATGAAGCACATACACCCACGCCAGTGCGCTAATCGCGGCCAGGCCCGCAATCACAAGGATGCGGTCTCGTTTGAGCCCGGTCTCGAGGACTTTAGCCAACTCCACTCACGCTCCCTCATAGGCAAAAGGTGAGAAGAAACCATTCTTCCCCGAAATCTCCCATTTCAACCCATAGTCGTGGTAACTCAACTTCTTCGACTTGGCAACCGTTGCCGCATATCCAGGCGCGATGGACAGCGGAGGCGCATTGACCGTTACATCAGCACCGCCCGCGCCGCTGATGGCTTCAATCTCAGATTCCACAACGTTAGCGATCTTCAAACTGCGACGCTTGCCATCTGCATGGTAGTCAATCCCGACGCTCTTTGTGCCAAGGACTTCTCCCACGAATGACACGAGCACCGCTGGATGCCCACCTGCCTGACCAGTGAAGATCTGCGTGAGGGCGTTCTTTTGGGCTTCTGTCGCTTTGTCGTCGAAATACAGAGCAGCCTTCCATTTAGTCGTGGCCATGTTACCAGGTGCATGCACGGCAAGTGCAACATTCAACCCGTCCAGCGCTACCTTGCCAGAACTGCCCTTGTCAACGTGCCACCCCACAAACACTTTACAGTCCCCAGGGGTCGGGTCACTCAAAAAGATACACGGGCAGGCAGCGTCACAGTTGCACGCCTCGAAATACGTGCCTGCAAGAGTCCATTTCTCAGACATAGCTTATCTCCTTTACTTGTCTCTGAATTTACGGCCGTCGAACGATCGCGAGAGACGGTGGAAAGCAGTACTTTCTCCGACTAATCACCTCCTTATGGCATAAGGTGTTTTGTTCTGGCGGGCAAGCCGCCCACCATATACTTGGTTGACGACTTAAACATGACGGCTCATGTCCTGCGTTTGTTTCTTATCATGCAAGATCCGGGCATGATCTACCTACAACGCAGAATGCCGCCAGCGACGCATAATCCTGATATTCACTTCATTATCAAAAGCAAGCACGCCAAGCTGCAAACCCCCCTGCACACAGATGTCACCATAAAGTATACAACTTCTATAAAGAAAGTACAATTTTGGGATTTATTTCACAAGTGTGCGCCTACTCTCGAAGCCCTAACCGAGAGACCTGGGAACGGCCGCGCGGTTGGCCGCGGATGTCGGGCGTGGTCACGTGCGGACTTTATCGCCTTCCGCAGACCCTCTCCCTGCCTCCCCCATTTTCGGCTAGATTTGCACTCCAGCCAAGTCGTGCACGGCCGCTGTTCACTGTCGGCGCACACACGTGTCCTGCCGCAAATAGAGGAGGTGGCCCGCCGAAGGTCCTAGAAGGACAGGGCCTTTTTGCAAGACGAACCTGCATCTTAGTCCATCGGGGGAATCCGCCCACATGCGGGTGATGTGGGCGAAAATCAGACCATTGTTCTCCTTTTTTGAGCCTGTCTTGAAGCCTGTTTATCTTGATACTGTGATTGCTGGCCTCCGGCGGCTGGCTAGAATTAGGTATGGAACCGCCTGCTGCGCGGACTGCCCCCGCGGTTTTGGAGGTCGGATCGAGCTCCAAGAATACTCTGTCAATGATCCAGCAGATTAGTGTGGTTAGTATCCGATTCTCAGCAGTAAAGGGCATTGCCCCCGGCCAGCGCGTAGCTCCCAAGGGCATTGTTCCGGACAATACGGCCTATGAGGGCGTGGCTTTAGGCACCATACGGGCCAGGTCAGCATGAGAAGTCCAGCCGAAGTAACCCCAGCAGCTGAGCCACGGCGAAAAGTCAAACCGACCACGCCAGCCGCCTCGAACTGCAATAGCCGTTGCTACGGTGCAAGGGCTCGGAGTGCTTCTTCCTGGCACGGAATGGATCATCAACCCACAAGGCGAGAATGAGACTGGCAAACAAGCGCTCCCGGATTGGTCCCGCCAAACCCGCCCGCCCGGTGCACCTGATGTTG
>JBGPAT010000088.1:0-8995 GCA_041480885.1 Anaerolineae bacterium | reverse complement strand
TCTAGGCCATCCAGACTTCGGCAGACTGCAAGTGTGCGTCTGCCGACGAGCACGCGTGGCGAAGACCGTGCGCGATCGCTTGTTCGCCTTGAGCCATCTGGACGAACTCCGCGATCTGACATTCGAGGCCTTCAAGTCGCAGGGCAGGCAAGGTCTGAGTGAGATTCAGGCCATTTCCCTCCAGACGGCCCTCAATCAAGCCAGGCACTATGCGGAAAGCCTGGCAGGATGGCTGTTGTTGCAGGGTGGCTACGGCTGTGGCAAGACCCACCTGGCGGCCGCGGCCGCAAACTATGCGGTCGGCGTCGGTGTGCCAACGCTATTCTTGACCGTGCCCGACCTGCTGGATACGCTGCGTTTTGCCTTTGATGACAACGACACCACCTTTGAGGACCGCTTTGACCAGATCCGGAATGCGAAGCTGCTCGTGCTGGATGATTTCGGCACGCAGAATGCAACGGCCTGGGCCCAGGAGAAGCTCTTCCAAATCATCAACTACCGCTACATCAACAAGCTGCCGACAATTGTGACAACCAACCTGCCGTTGGATGAGATTGAGGCCCGCATACGCTCACGTCTTGCCGACCCAGAGCTCGTCACCCAGGTCCGCATCAACGCGCCGGACTTTCGGCGTCCCACGAAAGAAGACGCACGTCATCCTGACCTCTCCTCGCTGGAGTTGCATTCCGGGCGCACATTCGCCGCATTTTCACTCCGCCAAGACGAGGGCCTGGACCTAGCCGCAACGAGAGCTCTAAAACAGGCGTATGAAGCTGCGCACAGCTTCGCACAAAGGCCGCACGGTTGGCTGGTGTTGACTGGTGACTACGCCTCCGGAAAGACCCATTTGGCGGCCGCCATTGCCAATGAGCGGGCCAGTCTTGGTGCTCCGCCCCTATTTGTGATGGTTCCCGACCTGCTGGACCACCTGCGGGCCACCTTCAGCCCGAACAGCCAGACAACATTTGACCGCCGCTTCGAGGAGATCCGGACCGCTCCCTTGCTGGTCCTAGATGATCTGGGCACACAATCCATGACGCCCTGGGTACGCGAGAAGCTGTATCAGCTCTTCAACTACCGCCACAACGCCGAGCTCCCCACCGTTATCACGATCGCGGTGGACGCCCTCGAGGAGATGGATGCCCGCCTGCGATCTCGTCTACGCGACGAACGTCTGTGCAGGATAGTGGGCATCACCGTGCCTGCGTATCATGGAAAGGCCAACCGACATAAGGCCCGGATCCCTGCCAAGAACTGAGCACGACCGGTGGTCTCCGGTCGTTGCGAGGTCACTGGCGAAACCAGGCGGGAACGAGATTGGGATGACCTGTTGGAAGCCGGGAGCAGGTGATAAAATATAACAAATCAGCCTGATTTAGGCTGATTTTCATATCTTGAATCGGGTAGGAAATCGATGAGCCTCTTTCAAACCGTGCTCTTGGGTGCCATCGCTGGATTCACAATATATCTGGGACTTCCAATCGGCCGAATGAAGGGACTCTCGGAGAAGTCCCGTTCCTTCCTTTCGATGACATCGGCCGGCATTTTGATGTTCCTGTTCTTCGATATATTCCACCAGCTTTCCGATCCGATCGATGCGGCGCTTACCTCGGGAGCCTACCGCCAGTTCCTGGCATTGCTTTCGATCTTCATCCTCGGGTTTGGAACGGGACTGGGCGGCTTGATCGTTTTCGAGCAGCGCTTCATAAGACTTCGTGGTGATGCGAATCAAGTGCTGTCACCCACCTCACTGGCGGTGCTCATCGCAACGGGCATCGGCCTGCACAACTTCTCTGAAGGCTTGGCGATCGGGCAATCCGCCGCGGCGGGCGAGCTTGCCCTCGCGGCAATTCTCATAGTGGGTTTCGGCTTGCACAATGCCACCGAGGGATTTGGGATTGTCGGGCCTCTGGTTGGCAAAGACCGGCCTTCATGGGGTTTCCTGGGACTAGTTGGGCTAATCGGAGGAGGGCCAACCTTCCTGGGGACCATGGTGGGTTACTACTTCGTTTCAACTGCGATGTCCGTATTATTCCTATCACTGGCCGCTGGCGCCCTGGTCTACATCCTGGGAGAGCTATTCCACATGAACTGGCGCGCTGCGACGAAATCTTATGCCGGCTGGGGTATTCTTGCCGGATTCCTGTTTGCTTTTTTCAGTGATCTGATTCTCGTGCTTTCCGGAATCTGAGTCTGAGGCGACAGGGTCCCTCGGAAACGGTGATTCCCCCGAAGTCTATTGCGCCAAGGCAAGGCAACCTCCGAACTCGGGAGGTTACGGCACCGTAGCAGCGGGCGGACTTGTCCGGCTATGTGGTCGCGCATCTGTCGCACTACGCCGGACACTCCTTCCGGCTCGGTCGAAAACGCGCGCCGATGGGCAAACAATGAGGAACAATGGGGGCGCGCCGGCTGAAGACGCCCGCCATCCAGCGTAGCCGACATTGGTAATTGCTTTCGCCACCTGCGAGCGGCACGAGTTGCATGTGAGAGCAACGCAATATGTGCAGGGATAGGCCAAATCCTGCCCGGCTATTCACTTCTGCTTCCAAAACTCACTGTCAGTGTCATTGATCTCGGTCAGCGCACCGGTAGCCACAAATACCGTGCGCTCGCAAATATTCGTCACACGGTCGGCGAATCGTTCCAGGTTATGCGCCGTCCACAAAAGCCAATTGGCGCGCTCGATAGTCTTCGGGTCGCCAATGACAATCGTCATCAACTCCCGATACACCTGATTATAGAGTGCATCCACCTCGTCATCTTCAACAGGGATCTTGCGGGCGAGCTCGATATCTTCGTTGACAAAGGCCGTCAAAGCTCGATGAAGCATGTCCGCCCCCTTCTGCGCCATACGCGGCACATCGATCAACGGCTTTAGGAGGGGCGCCTCACCCATTCGAATATTGATGTTTGCAATGCCCTTGGCATAGTCGCCCATGCGCTCCAACTCGGAGATGATCTCCAGGATCGAAGCCAGCAGCCGGAGGTCATGCGCCATCGGCTGCTGCGTGGCGATCAGGATCATCAGCTGGCTCTCGATGGCAAAGCGCTTCTTGTTGATCTCCGTGTCCCCTGCCAGCACTTTTGCGGAGGCCGTCAGATCGCGGCTTTTCAGGGCCGTCACCGAATCGATGATGGCTTTCTCCACCATGGAGCCAAGCACGAGCATCTCGTCCTTCGCCTGCTTGAGTTCGGTCTCAAATGTCTTTCGTATCATCAACGCCTCGCAGTTCTCCGCTCCTTGGGTTCGGCCGTCTTTTCATGGGGCAATTGGCCTAGCCAAACCGACCCGTTACATAATCCTCCGTGCGCCTATCCGTTGGATTTGTGAAGATAATGCGGGTCGCGTTGTATTCAATGACGCGTCCGGCGCGATGCTCATCGATCATCATCATGGCGGTAAAGTCCGAAACGCGCGCCGCCTGCTGCATGTTGTGAGTGACGATGATGATCGTGTAGTCTTTCACCAGATCATGCATCAGCTCCTCGATGCGCAGCGTCGAGATCGGATCAAGCGCCGAGGCCGGTTCATCCATCAAGATGACTTCCGGTTCGACCGCGAGTGCACGCGCAATGCATAAGCGTTGTTGCTGTCCCCCCGAGAGAGAGAGGCCACTCTGATGCAACTTGTCCCTGACCTCATCCCATAATGCAGCCTGACGCAAGGACTTTTCCACAAGTTCGTCTAGATTGCTTTTGCTGCGAACGCCGTACAGACGCGGGCCGTAGGCCACATTATCGTAGATGCTTTTCGGGAACGGGTTGGGCCGCTGAAACACCATGCCGATCCTGCGGCGCACATCCACCACATCCACATTCCTGGCATACAGCGGCTGTCCATCGAGAATGATCTGACCTTCAGCATGCGAGCCAGGCACCAAGTCATTCATACGATTGAGCGCCCGCAACAAGGTTGATTTTCCGCAACCGGACGGACCGATGATGGCAGTGATTCTTTGAGCGCCGATCGACAGGCTCACATTTGAGACTGCCCGGAAATCACGATAGAAGATGGATAGATTCTCTATCTGCATTTTTGTTGCGGATGGCACGGACTCGGCATCGCTTCTGACGGGCGGAGTTCGTAGTCCCATGGAGGGTTGCATTCTTTGTCTCGCAATTACCTGACGAGGCCAAGACGCCGACCGCGCCACCAGACCAGCAGACGCGCCGCGACGTTCAGCAAGAGGATGAGAGTGATCAGCACTAACGCCGTGGCCCACGCTTTGCCATGCCAGTCCCCGTAGGGCGATATTGCATATGTGAAAATCATGTGCGGCAAAGTCTCTACCGGCTGCGTGAAATCCAAGTTGATGAACGGATTACCGAAAGCTGTAAACATCATCGGGGCGGCCTCACCTGCGGCACGTGCAACGGCCAGCATGATGCCTGTGACAAGGCCATTGAGGGCAGCCGGCAGCAGCACATCGATCGTGGTTTTCCACTCGGGCGCGCCCAGAGCCAGAGAACCATCTCGTAACGAACTTGGCACCAAGCGAATCATCTCCTCCGTGGTCCGAGTAAGGGTGGGCAGCATAATGAAGGCCAGCACCACGCCACCGGAGAGAGCAGAAAAATGCCGCTGCGGCAACACAACCAATGTGTACGCGAAGATTCCCATCACAATCGACGGAACGCCAGAAATGACATCTGTGCCGAATCGTATCAGTACGCCGAATGGATTGTCCGGGTGCATGGCGGCATATATTCCAGCCAGAATTCCAACCGGCGCGGCCATCACCAGACCCAGACCCACCGTCATCAGCGAGCCTGCCAAGGCATTGACGACGCCGCCACCCGGCACTCCTACGGGAGTGGGAAGGGCAGTGAAGAACTGAGGGGTAATTGCGGGCAGCCCCTCACGGACTACATAGCCCAGGATTAGGAGCAAGGGTGCCACTACTGCAAGAGCTGCCGCGCCGCAAAGGGCGAGCATGACACTGTTGATTGACTTGCGCCAGATTTGGCGACGAATTGACCGGTGATTCATGCGCGCACCTGTAGTGTAGTACGTCGTGAGACACGCCAGATCAGGAGTCGAGCGACAAGATTAATCACCAACGTCATTACAAACAGGATCAAGCCTATCTCAATGAGCGCATGAAGGTAGAGATCGAAGGTCGCCTCGGTAAATTCGTTGGCGATGATAGATGCCATGGTATAGCCGGGATGCAGGAGCGATGCCGAAAGATCGAGATTGTTGCCGATGACCATCGTGACGGCAATAGTTTCTCCCAGCGCGCGGCCCAGTCCAAGAATGATTGCACCCAGCAGACCGGATGTCCCATAGGGAATCAGTACTTGATAGATCATCTCCCATCGCGTGGCGCCGATGGCCAATGCCGCCTCGCGTTGGCTATTCGGGATGGCCCGAAGCACGTCCCGACTGATCGCGGTGATCGTGGGGAATACCATGATTGCCAGGAGCAGGCCCGCAGCCAGACGGCTTGGGCCAAATACCGGTCCTTGAAAAAACGGTAGGAAGCCCAAAGACCTATTGAGCACTTCAGATGTCGGCCGGACGAAGACGGGAATGAAAACGAACAATCCCCATAGGCCGTAGACCACGCTCGGTACGGCCGCCAACAACTCCACCAAAAATCCCAAGGGCTGGCTTATCCAGTCCGGGGCGAGTTCTGCCAGGAAAATCGCTGCACCGACACCCAGCGGGATGGCAGCCAGCAGGGCGATGCATGAGGTGACGAGTGTGCCAAGTATGAAGGGCAATGCCCCGAATGTGTCGGTGAGCGCTGGATCCCAGTACGACGTAACCAGGAATCTCCAGCCAAAGGCGTGGCGCGCAAGGGCGGAATTCTGCCAAAGTTGAACGCCAATTCCCAGGATTAGTGCTATCGTGGATAAGCCCGCTGCCGCCAACAAAGACCGGTAAAGCCGGTCGCCGTGCTGCCAGGCCCGACGAAGATCTGCCAGAACTGAAAGGGACGTACTGCTCATACAGAATCGGGCGCTCACGCTGTCCTGTCTCGAGACCTAACGCCAGCTCTCCCAACCAAGGCAACTCCCTCGGGAGAGAATCAGGAGGTGGAACGGAGTCTTCGTCTACTGCCCGAGGGGCCTGCCCCGGCACGTCATCTGACCGAGTTTCGCAAATACCTGTAGCTTGACAGCATCGGGCAGAGGCACGTAGGAGAGCTCTGTGGCGTCCTTGCTACCGTCAGGACCAAAAGCCCACTTCAGGAATTCTAAGAGTTTCTTGCCTTTGGCGCAATCCTGCTGATCCATGTAGAGGAGCAGGTAGGTGTACCCCGCGATCGGGTAACTGGATTTGCCCGGGCCGTCCACCAAAGACAGCGCCAGTTTTTCACCAAGCTGGGTGCCAAAGTCGTTTATTGCGGACTGCGTTGAATCGGCGGAAGGGGCCACAAATTCGTTCGCCTTGTTCTGCAGCAGGTTAAGGATGGCCTTGTTCTGGACAGCGTAGGCTAGTTCGACGTACCCAATAGCTCCATCATTTTGTGACACTGTGCCGTAAAGACCCTCATTGCCCTTGCCGCCCAGGCCGACCGGCCATTGCACCGACGTCGCATTCCCAACTTTATTCTTCCATTCCGGACTCACCTTGGAAAGATAATCCGTGAAGATATAGGTTGTACCTGAACCGTCTGACCGATGGACGACGATGATATCCTGATCGGGCAGTCTGATGTCAGGATTTGCGGCGGTCAAGAGAGGGTCATTCCATTTCTTGATCTTGCCCAGGTAGATATCGGCGAGGGAGGTATAGGAGAACTTGATCGGCGCCGTTATGGCCTTTCCATTTGCATCCTTCAGGTTGACCACGATCGCCTCAGCACCGGCTACCGTAGGAAACATCTGTATGCCGGGCGCGGCCGTGAACTGGTCGGCATTTAGAATCGCATCTGAGGCGCCAAAGTCGACTGTCTTCGAGGTGATTTGCTTGATGCCGCCGCCGGAGCCAATGGACTGATAATTAAATTTCACAGTAGTGTCAACGAAAGCGTAGTCGTAGAACCACTTGCTATAGAGCGGAAACGGGAAGGTCGCGCCCGCGCCAGTGATGGCGATTGATCCGGGTGCGGCCGGCTGCGTAGGGGCGGCGACGATCGCGCTTGACCCCTGAGTCTCGGCGGGCATCTCCGTAGCCGCGGTGCCGCAAGCGCTCACCAGCATGCTCAATGCAATTGCTGCGTACGTAAACGAACGTAGGGATTTGGACATTTCTTTTCTTCTCCTCTTGGTCTTTCTTCATCCAAGCTCATCCTACCAAGAGGCCCTTAACACCAGTGGAAGACCCTGTTAACGTTCGGTTAATTGTGGCGCGATGGTTTCCTGGCCGGGACCTTTTCCAGGGTTCCGCAGTTTCAGATCTGCTCGAGGGCGACCACACTACTGATCGAGACAGCGTTCAGCGGGATCGCGGAATGGTAAATACGAAAGTACTGCCCTGCCCTTCAACGCTCTCCACCCAAATCCGTCCGCCGTGGGTCTCAACGATATGCTTGGCGATGGACAGGCCCAACCCGGCACCGCGCCCGCTACGGGCTTTGTCCACCTGATAGAAGCGCTCAAAGATGCGCGGCACATCATCCGCCGGAATACCGATCCCCGTATCCTTAACGGCAAATCGAATGGCCGTCTCCCGGGCGCCCGCATCCGTCGGCAATGACGGAACCCCTGACATTTCGGCGGAGAGGACTACTTCCCCTCCCGGTGAATTGAACTTGACCGCGTTATGAATCAGGTTGACCAGAATCTGCTCCAGCCGAACCCTGTCGGCACGCAGGCCGGGCAAATCGTCCGGGCATTCAATGCGTAGGCGGAGTCGGGCACGCTCGATCTGGAGTCTCATGCGCTCCGCAGCGGCGTGCACTAGCTTTGCGGGCGCAAAATCAGATAATTCGAGCGCAGTCTGCCCGGACTCGATGCGCGAAAGGTCAAGCAATTCCTGGGTCATTTGCGTCAGTGCGTCAACCTCGGCATCCATTCGGTCAAGGAATCGGGGGCCTGCCTCGGCGTCTGATAGGGCGCCACCCTGCAGTGTCTCGGTCAGCGCCTTGAGTGAAGCTAGAGGAGTTCGCAGCTCGTGCGAGAGATTCGATATGAAGTCCCTGCGGACGGTCTCGAGCTGCCGTAGGCGCGTCAGGTCCTGAACCAGCAGCAGACTACCACCGGCATGTTTGTCGGGCATCACAATGAGCCGCAGGTACCTGTGGCCCATTGGGATCTCGACCGATTCGCTTTGCAGCTCATTTGTGGACCGGCATCGGCGCCAGGCTTCCACCAGTTGGTGATTGCGAAGGACCTCCGTGAGACTATGGCCGAGCGCATCCGGGCTATCGAACAATCTGCACGCTGCAGGATTTGCGAATTGAACCTGACCTGCGGCATCAGCGATCAGCACCCCGTCGGTCATTTGAGCGAGGACTGCCGCGAGGCGATCACGTTCGGTGCCAATATCCGATATCTGAAGCCTCAGGCCTTCGGCCAGTGCGTTCACGGCACTCGACAAATCCTCAATTTCCCCTCCAACAACGACTCCGTTCTTAGGTGTGTCATGCCGCAGCGCCCGGGAATAGGCTTGCAAGCGGCGGCGCAAGATGAGATAGCGCCCTGCAGACCAGGCTGCAACTACCAATACCAGCGCAACCGCGATCGATAACTCAAGAGGCATTTGAACCTGTGTTCCCCGCTCGTGACGTTCTAGCCTTCAAAGCGGTAACCCCCGCCGCGCACCGTCACGATGCGCACTGGGCTTGCGGGGTCGCTTTCGATCTTCTGCCGCAACCACCGGATGTGGACGTCCACGGTCCGGCTGTCTCCAATGAAATCCCAACCCCAGACGCGCTCAAGAATGAACTCGCGCGATAGCATTTGGCCCTTATGTTCTGCTAGGAAGAGCAGCAGCTCGTATTCCTTCGGTTTGAGCGCCAAAACCCTTCCGCCGAGTGTCACCTCGCTGCGCGTCATGTCAATAACCAGATCATCGAGGGTCAACCGTTCGTGCGGGCTG
>JBGPAT010000087.1:0-9012 GCA_041480885.1 Anaerolineae bacterium | reverse complement strand
CTTCCGGGTCGCCGAGGCCACGATCACACCACGCGAAAGGATGTCGAAGCGCGTGGCTAGTGCCTCAGCCCGGGCAAGATCATGTGAGGTCATGACCACTGTGCGTCCCTGCGCCGCCACGGAGCGGAGCACGCCATCCAGCATGGTCGAGGCATCCTGGTCAAGGCCCGTGTGTGGCTCGTCAAAGAGCATGACGTCAGGATCGTGCAGGACGGCTCTCCCAATTGCCAGACGCTGCTGCATGCCGCGTGAGAAGGTCCGCACAAGGTCGCGTCGACGGGTCTCCAGTCCCACCATCGCCAATACTTCAGTGACGCGTTCGCTGAGTCTCGCGATGCCGTATAGCCGACCGTAGAAGCGCAGGTTCTCCTCCGCCGTGAGTTCGCCGTACAGCAGTGGCAGGTGGGACACAACTCCGAGTCTCGCACGCACCGCCGCGGCTTGATGCGGGAGCCGGTGCCCCGCCACTTTTACTTCGCCGAGGCTAGGATGGGACAGGGAGGCTAGGATGCGAAGAAAGGTAGTCTTACCAGCGCCGTTCGGGCCGAGCAACGCCACGAACTCGCCGGACCGCACTTCAAGATCCACGCCATTAAGCACGGTCTTCATGCCGAATCGTTTGACAAGCTTCCTGACCTCGATCATTATTGCATCTGCTCAGCAGCATACCCAATGTGCAGTGAGGCTACGGGCCGCCAGCAGAGTCGGCACACCCGAAAATCCCGCGCATTTCCGGCACCCTCTCGTGCTCCCGTGTTTCGGGATCGTGAGCAGTTGCCGGAGCGGAGGCTAGGCAATTTCCCTCAGGCTCTCTTTCAATTCCTCCCGGCGGATTCGGTAGGCGTCTTCCGATATCTTCCCGGCGCGGTGCAGATCATCCAGTGCCAGCATGGCGTCCATTACTTCGTCCGCGGAGTCAAATTCGGATTCAGGCGGGCCAGCAGCTTCGCGTCTTCGATCACGAAGATACAGCAGGACGCCGCCGATGATGAAGACGATCCCCAAAATTCCGGCGCCCACAAGAATGCCCTGATGCGCATCGATACCCACACTTGAGCTTGCCTTGGCTTGGCCGCTCACCGAAAAACTTAATGTCTCGCCAGCTTTGAATGAGGTGGTCGAGAATTCCTGATAGTTGTTGCTTTGGATCGCCTGCAAGCCTCTGGAGGCGAGTTGTTTGCCCTCCACCTTCATGCCATCCGGGACGAGCAGCAGGATCGAGGAGGTGTCAATCACCATTGGCTGATCGACCTGGAGCTTCTGGTTGTACGGCAGGTTGAAGAACGCAATGATCGAATAAGGCTTGTCATTGGGTGGGACGGCCAAACCTTTGTCGGCCGCGACGAACGGGGCGCTGTCCTGTCCCGCCTCATAGCCCGGATTCTGCGCGCCCGCAGGAAGCCGGATGAATGGTATGGTGGTGCCGTCTGTCGAAATGATGACGGCGTTGCTGCTGGTGTTCGAGAATGCGAAGATTTCCAGGACCTGGACAGTCCCCGCCGTGGCGAAGTCCGTGTAGATATGGACTTGGTCGAGCTTCAACAGGTTGACGTCCGTACTGGCTGCGTATAGTTTTAACGGTGGAACGGCTACGTTCGTTGCATTGGCCGCGGCCGCCGCGTAGTCCGAGCGATATTGGATGCCGTCATATGTAGCTTCGGTCCTGAAAAGACGATTCGCCGGCATTGAAAGGTTGTCGAACACGTATGAGCCATCTGCAGCCGCGGTGGTCGTGAGCGTCAGCACTTCCTGAGGGCCTGTCGTCTGATCTTGTGCGTGATCAAATCCGTGAAGCGTGATTGTGAGATTCGCAACCTGGCCACCAGTTGGAATCACGACACTGCCCGTGATAGTTCCCGCGGCTGCGCCGGGAGTTGTGATGGGAGTCCCTCCGGAGGTCGGCACAGGCGTCGTGCTGGCGACTAGGGGTGCTGAGATCTGGGTCCCCGCGGGGGAGGGCGTAGCCGCGGCTGCGATCTGTCCTTGCGGGGCAAAACTCAAGGACCGCAAGTAAACGGCAGCAGCATTTGCGTCCTCGTCAGTCAAATCCTTGCCGATTGCCGGGATATCTCCTGCGCCATTCCTGATCACGGTGACCAGATCGCTCTCGGAGAGGGCGGCCATTTTGGTCTGATTGGCGAACTTGCTGGAGCAGTCTGAGCAGCGAGATTGCACTAATGACTTGCCGCGAGCGACTTCCTCGGAAGTCGTGTGAAGAGTCAGCATATAGGCGACCACGTCCCAGCGCTCCTGATCGCTCAGAGTACCTGCGAAGGGAGGCATGAAGCGGTCCAAGTTGCCTTGGGTGACCATTTTGTACCAATCGGCAGGTGAGGCTGAACGTGCCACCTCGGGCAAGCCAACGGCGGGGACTGAAACGGGCAGCTGCATGCTCTGCGGGCCATCGCCCAAGCCCTTGTCGCCATGGCAGGCCGCGCAATTCTGCGCGTAGATCGCGGCTCCATTCTGGGAGTCGGGTGCGGAGGCAGGGTACAGGGCGCCCAGTGTGGGCATGGGTGTGGGTGAGACGTAGTCGGGGGGAGGCGTGATATCTGCAGCAAGCGTGAAGCTACAGGCCGTCAACGCCAGGCTGGCTGCCATCAAGATGGTCACAAGAAACAACTTCATCGGTACCTCTGAATGTATACCGACCTGCAACTTGAGGTGCGGTATCTGCTTCGCAAGCTCACTTCAACGGCTTACCGCAACTCGGGCAGAACCGGTCAGCGATCGACACGGGCTTTCCGCATCGAGGACAGAAGCCAGCGAAATTTCCCTTGCGCGCGGCGCGGCGGGCAGCCAGCATTTCTTCGATCTCATCATCACTCACCCGCCGCGAATCCGTGGCCGAGTCGGCTCGGCGGGCAGCCGCGGCCCGCTCCAACCGATCCACGGCGTCGGACGCACCGGCCTTTGCACGCGAACCAGTCGGTGCCACCGTGTCCAGCTTACGCAGGATTTCGGCGCCTTTTTGGAGCAGTTCGGCTCGCTGCACGGGATAGTCCTCGTCAGGTATCTTGCCCAGCTTGAAATCGAAATCCAACTCCTGGAGGGCATTGATCACCCGGTCCCGTTCCGCCATGAGGGCTGACGAATCGGATATGCCCGGCGCTAAGCCTTGCATAGGCTTCCCCAGGAGAGGCGCCGCCAGAAACAGTCCGACCCCGAGAATCAGGGCGCTCAGCAACAGAATAGGGCCGAAATCCATCTGCACTCCTAGCGAAGCATGGGATCAATGATCGACTGGATCTGGTCCAGCGAAGAGAAAGGACCGATCTGGACGTATCGAAGGACCCCGGCCTGGTCCACGAAATAGGTTTCGGGAACACCCTTGATCCGAAATTGCTGCGAGATCTTTGTGCCCAGATCGGGTCCATTTGGATACGTGATTCCAAACTTCTGGAGATAGGCACGCGCCTCAGGCTCGGTGTCCACGTAGTCGGCACCCAGGAAGACCACGTTGCCGCCATCCTTATAGTGCTGCCAAGCGGCCCTCAGATCAGCTGCCTCCTGCTCGCACGGCTTACACCACGACGCCCAGAAGTTGATCATGACCACTTTGCCGTGCAATTCGGAAAGCCTGATCTGACTCTGACCATTGAGCTCATAGCCGGAGAACGTCGTGATTGTGAAGTCCTGGATCTTGTCGCCGGGCTGCACTGTACCCTGCTGCGAACGGTTGAGGGCGATGGCAAGCAGCACCAATAGTCCAACCAGAACTACCCAGATGAGAATCTGAGCCCAGAGCGGAACACTCCGCCGGCTGGAAACTGGCATTGCCGTATCAGTCATGATGAACTCCCTAATGGCCTGTTGCCCCGGTGTCGCCCTCTGCATCCCGCCATCCCTGGCACCCGTGGCGCGCGGGAGCCGAGCGGAGCCTCAAGCGTCTCTTCAGTTTCTTCTCTTCAGCTCTTCTTCGAGACGTGCAACGTATTCATCGGCGGGCGCTCCAGGCTCGGAGCCCGTATCCTTGTCCTGTGAGTGTGCGGAGGCGCTTGGAATGGAGACTCTTGTCCAGGAGCGCAAGGCCTGGAAGAGCAAAAGCGCGCCGCCCAGGATAATGACCGGCGGGAGAACATAGATGAGCCAGTTCAATCCCGTCCGAGGCGGCTCAGCGAGAACGCGGGCACCATATTGATCCACAAAATACTGTTTGATGCGATCCTCTGACCAGCCCTGGGAGAGCTGCTGGCGGATCAGGTCGCGCCACTGGCGGCAGGCTTCCGTCGGGCAGACATCCAGCGGCGTGTTTTCGCAGACCGGACAATACAGCTGATGCGCAATTCGATTGACCTGGTCATCGCTGGGAGTGGGACTCTGCGCCGCGGTCCTTTGATAGATCTGGCCCGCCAACAAGACGCCCAGCGCGATCGCTGCCAGAGCGTAAAGGGAAAGGTGCGGCCAGCGGGCGGCGGCTTTGTTGCTCATCGTTCTACTCTCCGGAGAGTCAGCGTCACTTCCATGAACGGTCAGTCGGCTGCGCTTCGCTGTCCTTGGGCCTGCCTTGTGCCGCGGATCTGGGCTGGTAGTATCTCCGCCTCGCGGTCGGGCCATGCAGCGATCAGGATGCCAAGCAAGAAGACCAGCGCGCCGATCCAGAGCCAGTTGACCAGTGGATTGACAAAGACCTTGAAAGTGGCGCCGTTGGCGGTCGCGGGCTGCCAGTCCACCAGGAGCACGTAGAGGTCGTCCCGCATGGTGGCACGTTCGCCCGGGATAGTCATGTTCTGCTGGGAATCGGGGTAGTAATCAATGCGGGGGTGAAGCTCCCCGAGATAGTTGTCCTTAGGATCGTAGACACCTACGACGGCGCGAGTGACCTGGCGGTTGTCCGGCCCCGTGAATTGGGCGATGGACTCATACTTGACCGTATAGTCGCCAAGCTTCATCGAGCCATCCACTGGCAGCGTACCCTGCGACTCGATCTGAAAGATGTTGATGCCCAGGATGCCAACGGCCATCAGCATCATACTTATGTGGATGATATAGCCGCCGTAGCGCCGGCGGTTGCGCCCCATCAGGTTCCATAGAGCTGCAAACGGATTCTCGCGCTGGGTCCTCATGCGGGCCTGTGTCGCTCGCCAGAACTCCTGAAGAGTCACCAACAATACGAGGGCGACCAGGAAAAAGCCGGTCAACGCAATCGCATTCCTTGTGTAGGTAACGAACAGCGCCGTCGTGATGAGCAGCGCGGCCAGAGCCGATTTCCACATCGCCCGGCCCAGTGTCCTGACCGTCGAATGTCCCCATGCCGAAAGCGGCGCAATGCCCATCAGTAGCATCAGGACCGCAAAGAGCGGGGCGGTCGCCCGATTGTAGAAGGGAGGCCCGACTGTGATCTTCTGGCCGGTTACCAACTCAGAGATCAAGGGGAAGATCACACCCCAGAAGCAGACGACCAGCACGCTCATGAAAAGCAGATTGTTGAGCAGAAACAGGGCCTCGCGGGAGAGCATCGACTTCAGCTCTGTCTCGCTGCGCAGCTCGGGCCAGCGATAGATCAGGAGCGCCACGGACGTGATGAAGGTGGCACCAATAAAAGCGAAGAAGGCCGGTCCAATCGCGCTTTGCGCAAACGCGTGCACTGAGGACAGCACGCCCGAGCGGGTCAGGAAAGTGCCGAAGATGACCAGCGCGTACGTGAGGATGATCAGGATCATGTTCCAATGCTTGAGCAGACCCCGCTTCTCCTGAATCATCACCGAGTGCAGGAAGGCGGTGCCTGT
Source organism: Anaerolineae bacterium (assembly GCA_041480885.1). Taxonomy (GTDB): domain Bacteria; phylum Chloroflexota; class Anaerolineae; order Anaerolineales; family Villigracilaceae; genus Fen-1038. Next base: position 3,283 of record JBGPAT010000087.1, on the reverse strand, counting down.
CAACCACGGCATAAGCGCTGCAATCTCCACGGGGTCCCAACCCCAGAAACCGCCCCAACCGAGTACGTCATAGGCCCACCGGCTGCCGAGCACGAGCCCAAAGGACAGGAAGAGCCAGGCCCAGAGAGTCCAACGGCGGGTAAGACGGATCCACCGATCATCGCTCCGGCCGGTGATCAGCGCCGCCATGGCGAAGGCGTACGGAATCACAAAGGACACAAATCCAAGGTACAGCATAGGGGGGTGAATGATCATCCCCGGATGCCGGAGCAGTGGATTGAGGCCACGGCCATCGGAGGGGAATAAAGCAGTCGTGTTCGCTGGCGCAAACATGCTGGTCACGACTTGCCCGCTCGCCGATTGCCAATAGCGCGCGAATGGATTCTCGTAGAAGACCACCAGCCCGAGGAAGAAGGCGGTTGTGATCGCGGTGACTACAATCACCCATGGCAGGAATTCCTGGTCGCGTTGCCATTTGCGAAGCGTGACCAACGAGGCAAAAGCGGACATCAGCCATGACCAAAACACAAGAGATCCAGCCTGCCCACCCCACCAAGCCGTGATCTTGAGATAGGTCGGCATTTCCCGGCTGGTTACTTCATAGACGAACGAGACCTCGAAGTGATTCGTGATGAGCAGGTAGATCAGGCAGGCAGCGGCAAGGGTGATGAGCGGCCAAAGCAAAAGCATGGCGCGGCGCGCCGACTCAACCATGGCCACGGATTTGCTTCGCTCGCCGTAGATCGCGGAGCCCGCACTGTAGAGCGCCACGAGGAACGCCACGACCAGGATCCCGTATCCAATTTCAGCCAGCATTCAATTCTCCTAGCCTGCCCAGACTTGTGCGTCGGCCGATGCTTTCGCAGCGCCTCGGCGTGTTCCACCTAGCCTGCTGTGTCTCACGAGGCGGCAACCTCCCGCATCCTGGTGGCGAGTGCCGCTCGGGGGTGTGGTGTTCTCAATTGCGCCCCTGCGAATAGGCACGCAGGGTTCGGACAAAACGACCTGACGAACATGCAGCCCCGTCAGGTCATTTTCGCTTGCCCGCTCAGCGAATGGGACGTGCAGACTCCGTCGTATCAACCGCTCGCCGCCTGACTCGGGACTGCATCCTGATACTTCGTGGGGCACTTCAGAAGCAGTTCGTCCGCATGGAAAACCCCATCGGCACCCATCTGGCCTGTCATGATTGCCTGAGCCTCATCCTTCAGTAGATCGGGCTTGGGCCCTGAATACACAATTCTGATGCGAGTGCGGTTCGGGTCAATGACAGCGGCATGGAGGACCGCAGCCAGCCCGCCTTGGGCCTCGATCTGGCGGTTATCGCCCGGAACGTTCGCGACATCGAAGCTCAACGTGAGCGTTTGGGGGTCGTACTGGATCGTACTGCCGACGACCGCGCCTGAGACGCGCAAGTTCTGCCCCGCCACTTTCTGCCCCTGGGCCTTGAGCTCGTCGATGGTCATGAAGTACTCGGCGCTGGCCTGTGTGGAAGAGACGATCAGGTAGACCACCGCCGCCAAGATCACCACGCCGCCGATAATGAATTTCATGCGTCCCATCTGTTGCCTCCGAACAATACCAAGAAGGTCTTACATTCAATTTTCATTCTACATGACCAGATTAGTAAGGGCTGAGAAGTGCCGCGACGAATGTCATTGAAACGCTTCAATTCTATCATCAGGCATGCGGAGCCCCGCAAATCATGCGAAACAAGCCTATTCGAGCGAAATCAGGCGCGTGCGAATGGCGAATTTCACCAATTCTGTACGCGAGTGCAGGTTGAGCTTGTTCATGATACGTTCCCGGTGTCTGGCAATGGTCTTGTGACTCAGCCCAAGTTGCCGGCCGATATCCTGGTTGGAATGGCCTTGTGCCACGAGCTCAAGTACCTGCCGTTCGCGGGCGCTAAGCACGTCGAGGCTCGTAGCTTCCGGCTGTGGGCCCTCCAGCGTGGCCTGAGCGGCTGCGCTGCCGGCGGACAGTCGTTGATAGTCCTCGATGAGCCAGCGCGCCAGGGCCGGTTGAAGGTAGATATTTCCAGCCGCAACCGCGTGGATGGCGGCGACCAGTTCATCGGCTGCCGCCTGCTTGGTGAGGTAACCGGAAGCCCCCGCCGCGAGCATCTGCATCAAGTAGTGCTTATCATCGTGCACGGTGAGAGCCAGCACCTGGGAATTGGGGCAGACCTGCTTTAGCTGCCGGGTGGCCGTCAGACCATCCATGCCGGGCATGCCAATATCCATCAGAACGATGGCGGGGTGGGTCTCGAGCGCCCGCTGGACGGCCTCGGTCCCGTTGCGGGCCTCAGCCACAACCTGAAATCCGCGCTGTGTTTCGAGAAAGGATTTCAAACCCGTGCGTACGACATCATGGTCATCCACGAGCAACAAGGTGATCGGTTCCATTTACCGGATCCTTTCCGTGGTCGTCATTCAAGGGGATAACCACTTCGACGAGCGTACCTCGCCCAGGAGCTGCCTGAACTCTGAATTGGCCGTCGAGCGCTTCGACACGCTCGCGCATCCCGGCCAGACCCCAGCCGCGCGGCGGATGGAATCTCTCGGCTGGGTCAAATCCCTGCCCCTGATCAGCAATCCGCATCGTTACCGATTGGCATTCGTACAGCAGCTCGAGGCGAGCTTCGTTCACGTGCGCATGGCGGATCACGTTCGTGAGGGATTCTTGTGCAACTCGGAAAAAGACTGTCTCAACCATGGGGGCCAGACGATGTGGGTCCCCGCGCAAATCAAACGAGACCTCCAAGCCCTTCGGCTGGCATACCCGGCTGAACAGCAGGCGCAGGGCGGGTGCCAAGCCGAGATCGTCCAACTCTGATGGTCTCAGGTCATGCACAAGCTCGTACAGACCCTGGGACATCTCGCGCGACAGATCCTGCAAATGGTCGACCATGCTTATGGTGTTGGGGAGCTTCAGCTTGCTGCGCAGAGTGGCCAGCTCAAGGGAGGAAGCCGACAAAAGCTGAGCAATCTCGTCGTGAAGCTCCCTCGCAATGCGGGCCCGTTCATCCTCTTGGGACCGCACCACATGCTGAAGCAGTTTGCGGCGCAGGGCTTCACGACCCTCCAGTGCCTCGAGGCTTGACTTTTGCGCTTCCAGCAGCCGGGCTTGCCGCTCCGTTTCCATTGCCCGCAGCGCTTGCAGCAGGCCGATCGTAATGACGGCGGCCATTGCGGCGCGGATCACCTGAATGGGGAGCCCCGTCCAAGCCAGAAAGACATCGCGGTTGATCAGGCTGGCCGGGAACATCTGGAGTGGACCG
>JBGPAT010000086.1:0-9110 GCA_041480885.1 Anaerolineae bacterium | reverse complement strand
CAACATCACAGCGAAGATGAACAGAATGGCAATGGCGCCAATGTAGATCACCACCTGTACCACAGCCAGAAATCCGGCGTTCAGCAGAGCGTATAGCACCGCCACCCCGAATAGGGTGACGATCAACCAGAGCGCAGCGTGAACAAGGTTGTGCGCTACAACGACCGCCAATCCCGAGCCCAGGATTACGGCGGCGACCAAGAGAAAGATGAGTTGAGTTACGCTCAAGTCGCTCTCCTATTTACCCCGCGGTGGCGGGTTTCGCCGCCCGCTCGAGCCTCTCCCGTTGGCGCCTGCTATACCCCCGCAGGATCTCCGCAATAATGATCCCCAACAGCACATTCGTGAGCAGCATGCCGGCAACGTATACCAAGCTGGGAGAATCGCGGAGCACAGCGTTCACCAGCGCCGTCAACATCAAGATTGTGAATGCAAGCGGCGTCAGGAATTTCCAATTGAAAGCCAGCATGTGATCAATGCGAATGCGCATGACGGTATATCGGACCCACATGATCACCCAATAACCAAATAGCGCCTTCGCCAAGAGGATGACCGCCGCCACGATTGGACCCAGCTGCTCCAGACCGAAGAAGCGGTAGCCGCCAAAAAAGAGAATGGCCCAGAAGCCGCCGAACGTGAAGGCGTGCAGCAGTTCGCCTGCATAGAACAGGCCAAATTTCATGCCCGTGTACTCAATATGGAAACCTGCCACGATCTCGGATTCGGCCTCGTTCAGGTCAAACGGCGACCGGCCCAGTTCAGCAATGGCGGCAATCATAAAGATGATGGCTGACAGCGGCGCCAGCACGATATACCAGACATTCTGTGCCTGGATGATTGCGTTCATGCCCATCGAGCCTGCGAGAATTGTGGGCACTAGCATGGTGGCTATCATCGGGACTTCGAACGAGACCAGCACGGCCACTTGCCGAAATGCTCCGATAAGGGCGTACTTGTTGTTCGATGCCCAGCCCGCCATGATGATTGAGAGTGTACCGATTGCACCCGCTGCGATAATATACAGCACTCCCACATTCAGATCCACGCCAAAGATCACGGGAGCCAGCGGAACAATCGCCCATAGCAGCAACACAGACATCAAGGACATGATTGGCGCCAGGTTGTAGATAACGCGGTCTGCGCCATCAGGCGTGATGTCCTCTTTAATGAGCAGCTTGATGATATCGGCAAATGGCTGGATAAGCCCGAATGGGCCGACGCGGTTGGGCCCTAATCGATCCTGGAATCGCGCCACAACTTTGCGCTCCACCCACACGAGCAGGATGTCGATGAGCATCATCATCGAAACCAGCACCACGACACCGACCAGCTGCACCAAGACGCTCGCCAGCCACGCCGGCATGCCCCAGCCGTTGCACAAGCCGCTCAACCACTGAGCGAGAAAGTTGACCGGGTCATTCCACAGATTCATGGATACTCCAATACACAAAGAAAAGGCTGGAATGTTCCAGCCTTTCAGCCTGTCGTCTCATCGTTAGGATCAAGCCCACTCGAGCATGCCCTTACGCCAGGCATAAATCAGGCCGGCAATCAGTATGAGGACGAATATGATGCCCTCGAATACCGCAAACAATGGCTGCTTGCCCAGCGAAACCGCCCACGGGAAGAGGAAGACCGTTTCCACGTCGAAGACCAGGAACACGAGGGCAAATATGTAGTACTGGGCCCTGAATTGCACCCAGTTGTCCCCAACCGTCTCCATGCCGCACTCGTAGGTGCTCTGCTTAATCGGATTAGGCTTCTTGGGTGACAGGATCCAGGACGTTATGATAGCGGCCGCGGGCACCAGCGCGCCAACAACCATGAATAAGCCTACATATAACCATTCATTTTGCATGGCAGCTCCGGTGAATAGAATCGCCTGCGCCTTAGACCTGCGCGGGCGCAATTTTACCATGGAGAACAACACGGCATGTGTACTATGACCCAATGGATTGGGTGATGTTCGTCATATATTTGTTCATACTAATATACCCAATCAAGACCGCTTCTGGATCCGACGCCAAAACCATTCTAGGATGTCCTCGACGAACGGAAAGCCGACGACACCGCCGACGAGGCAACCGATGCCGCCGAGTCCTCGTGCCGCATTGCCCCCAAGGCCGAAGAGTTGCGTCGCCGGCATGTGCAACGACTGCGCCGAGATAGCATTCCGGCTATGTGCTCCCGTGGTCTTGTCCACAAAGACCAGGAACAACCACGCGGTTCCGTCGTAGGTTCCGGCGTCCATAGCATGGACACTCCAGAAGAATGACACCCCACGCCCAGGCAGTTGCGGCTCGCTGACCGAGGCGCTCGGACGGATTTCGAGCCCTGGCACATCCAGTTGCGCTTCGGCGATCACGTTGTGCGTATCATAGGGGTCCGGCGTCTCCGCGGTCTGGACACGCGGCACGTTCCCCGACACTATTGCAGTGACGTCGTCGGGGACGTCGGCCGCCAGGCTCAGCGACACCACGTAGAAGTCGCCACTTCGCATGAATGCAGGATATGCCAGCGACACGCGGTGCGCTCCCCGGATCGCAACGAACGATGAAGCCGGGACAGGCGTGGACCGTGCGCCCACCGTCCCGCCATATGTAAGTGGTGGGGCGATCCAAGTTAGCGCGGGCGACGTCGGCTGAATTGAGTTGCCCCCGCCTGAGGCGCGGCCAATGTCCGGAGTCGACATTTGCGGACGCGGCCGCGTCGTACTACCGGACAGGGCCATCGCACCGGGCTGCACTTCGAGAGAAGCAGTCTGACGCGGCCCGGGCCACACGCCCCACACCAGGGCAATCAATGACGCCGGGAGTATTGCAATTGACAGCGCTAGCCGTATCCGGGACATGCGGAGTGGTTTCGCTTCGGCCGGTGACCCCCGAACTAACGAGTCCCTGTCGATCTGCGCATTCTCTGGCGCACGATCGCTGAACGGAAGATGCGGTCAAAGAAACCGTAATATCCATCCTTGTCGTACAAAATCATGTAGTCGGCAGGCCCGTACTCCTCAGGCCTATATAGAATCCCGGGGTTGGCGTTGATCTCCAGGACGAAGAGGCCTCCACGCGCATTCATCCGCACATCGCATCTCCCGTAGCCGGTGCCGCCAATCCCGAGATATAGTCTGCGCGCCGCCTCCTGCAGTTTCGAAGTCAAGTTGCTGTCGTGCACCTCCCGAAACTCAAACGGAACGGAATAATCCCATTTGATGTCGGTGTGCCAGAATTCTTCCTGCGGAGGGAAGATCAATTCTGTCGGTGGATATACAAACGGAGCCTTCAAATCCTCGGGGTTATCCACGACAAACACATTGAATTCCCGACCCAAGATAAATTCCTCCACTCGCGCACTGCCGAATTCAGACGCAATTCGCCGAAATTGCGTGTGCAGCTGCGAGGCATCACCGACTCGCGACTCGCGGGTCATTCCGACGCTGCTGTAACTCTGAGGGTGCTTGACCATGAGAGGATAACTGAGGTTTGCCACAAGGCCTTCGAGATCCTCTTCGCGCGTGACGCGATACCCCCTGGCGAATCCCACCTGGTTGGCTTCGGCCACTGCCTGCATTTCCTCCCGCGTGGGATCGTAGAACCTGCTATCCGCTCCCGTGAACGGAAGGTTGAGTTCTTCCAAAGCCTGCACGACATCGAGCCCCGGATAATCCTCATCCGACGAGCCATCGCATAGGTTGAAATAGACGTCATATTGGTTTTGATGCTCGATGGCACGGATCTTTTCCTTCACTGGCCGATTGAATGTATGCATCTTCCACTCGCAGGGGTAGTGCGCGAGAAACTCGGCGGGATCGAAACCTCCCGTGTCTTCATCATAAAGCACGCACACTCGCATCAGGCACCTCTCTTCCAGCCACGAACATTATCACAGAAGTTTGAGCGACACAACCCGTGGATCCCAGACTCGGGACATGGGCGCCAAGATCTGGCGGTCCACACCACACCATGCGGACTGATTGATCCTTCATGCCCGCTGCGAGACATTCGCAGATCGATCGCCGGTTGTCTTGCCGCGGAGTATCTCAATCGGGTGCGCCGGTTCGTTGTTCCTCGGAGGCAGGAATCGTCGTAGAATGGACTCAGGGGAAGCTTTGCGAATCAACAGGAATACACGATGATCTCCTATCCTCCCGAACCCTTTCGCATCAAGGTGACTCAATCGATCCGACTCATCCCGCCTGAGGCGCGAAAAGCTGCCCTGCGTGCTGCAGGTTACAACGTCTTCGGCTTGCACGCCGAGGACATATTCATTGACCTGCTCACGGATTCAGGCACGGGCGCCATGAGCCAGGAGCAATGGGCGGCGCTTATGCGCGGCGACGAGTCCTATGCCGGTGCCCGATCGTACTACCGCCTCAAAGTCGCCGTTGAAGATATTTTCGGATTCAAGTACTTTGTTCCCGCGCATCAGGGCCGGGCGGCCGAAAACATCTTGAGCGCGGCGCTGGTGAAGCAGGGGCAATATGTCCCGTCGAACATGCATTTCGACACGACCGATGCCAATATCCGTGCCCGCGGCGGACGCCCAGCCAACCTGATCATTGATGAAGCCTTTGATCCGGCCAATCTGCACCCGTTTAAGGGCAATATGGACATCGCCAAGCTGACCAGCTTTATCGCCAAGGTCGGGGCCGCGCACATTCCGTTCGGCATGGTGACGGTGACCAACAATGCAGGTGGCGGCCAGCCAGTCTCGATGGAGAATCTCAAAGCCATCGCCAACACTTACCGGTCGTGCGGAATTCCATTCTTCATCGACGCCGCACGCTACGCGGAAAACTGTTACTTCATCAAGCTCCGGGAGAAGGGCTATCAAAACAAACCGGTGATCGAGATCGCCAGGGAGATGTTCAGCCTTGCCGATGGCATGACCATGTCTGCCAAAAAGGACGCCATCGTCAACATCGGCGGTCTCCTTTGCATGAACGACGAAAAGCTCTTTGAGAATGTGAAGAACGAGCTGATCCTGCGAGAGGGCTTCCCAACCTACGGCGGACTGGCCGGGCGCGACCTGGATGCAATGGCCGTGGGCCTCTATGAGGGCCTTGACGAAGCATACCTTGCCTACCGTCTCGGGCAAACCTCCTATCTTGCTTCACGACTCAATGAGGTGGGCATCTCAACAATACAGCCGGCCGGCGGCCATGCCGTCTACCTTGATGCCGCCGGGACCCTGCCCCACATTCCTCAAACTGAGTTCCCAGGTCAAGCGCTTGCGGTCGAACTCTATCTTGAGGGCGGCATCCGCGGCACGGAGATCGGGTCCGTGATGTTTGCACACGCGGATCCTGACACGGGCAAGATGATCCATCCCAAGCTTGAACTGCTGCGTCTCGCGATTCCAAGGCGCACTTACACCCAAAGCCACATGGACTATGTGGCCGGCTGCGCTGCGGCCATCAAAGCCCGCGCAAATGCGATCCGAGGCTACAAGTTTACATACGCACCGGAATTGCTGCGTCACTTCACCGCGCGCTTTGAGCCGCTGTAGGGCGACCATTCTCATCTCCGGCGCGCGAAGCACTTGCTATTGGCACTGAAATGGGACACTGCGGCCGCTGTGACTCGCTGGCTTGACCCCAAACCCGTTGACCGTAGCGCTCTTGATTCACTGAATCTTCACCCGTTGGTCGCGCAGATTCTCGTTCGGCGCGGCTTTGCCGACCCCGCTTCCGCGCGGGCGTTTCTCACGCCAGAATCGAGCAACGCCATGCCGTTCCCCGGGATTGAGAGTGCCGTGGAACGCATCCGCCAAGCGGTCAAGGGCCGAGATCCGATCTGCGTCTGGGGCGATTTCGACGTGGACGGGCAGACCTCGACTGCTCTGCTTGTCGAGACCCTGCAACACCTGGGTGCAAACGTCAGCTACTACATCCCAATACGCGGCGTCGAGGGCCACGGCATCCACATCGACAGCCTCCGTCGAATCGTTGAAAAAGGTGCCAAGTTAGTGGTGACATGCGACACGGGGATCAGCGCGCACGCAGAGGTTAACTACGCCAAGAGCCACGGCGTGGACTTCGTCATCACCGACCATCACGACTTGGGGGAGAGGCTGCCGGACGCCGTCACAGTGATCAATCCCAGACTACTGCCCGACGGCCATCCGCTGGAGAATCTGGCTGGCGTTGGTGTCGCCTACAAGCTCGCGGAGGCATTGCTTGCTACCGAGCAGTCCTCTCCCGATGCTCTACTGGATCTTGTTGCGCTGGGCCTGATTGCGGACGTTGCGGTACTCAGGGAAGAAACACGCGCACTAGCGCAAAAAGGGATCCGGGCATTGCGGGCAACCAAGCGTCTTGGAATACTATCAATCGCGCAATTGTCCAAAACGGTACTCTCGGCGTTGACAGAAGACAGCATCGGCTTCGCCCTCGCGCCTCGGCTCAACGCCCTGGGAAGGCTTGGCGATGCCAACGCGGCGGTCGAACTTCTATTGACGCGGGATCCGGTGCGCGCTCGTCTGCTGGCCGCGCAGATCGAGGGCCTGAACACTCAACGCAGGCTGCTCACTAATCAGGTTTACGAGGCGGCGGAAGAACAGCTGCGAGCCGATCCAGCGCTGCTTTCACGTCCGATACTCCTGCTGATGCACCCTTCCTGGCCCGGCGGCGTCGTCGGAATTGTCGCCGCACGGCTCGTCGAGCGCTATCGCAAGCCGGCGCTTCTGCTTACGGGATCCGACGCGGGGACGTTGCGGGGCTCGGCGCGATCCATCGATGGACTGGACATCACGCAAGCGATCGCGGCCAATGCCGGGTACGTACTAGAGTTCGGCGGGCATCCCATGGCAGCCGGTCTTGCCCTGTTAAGCGAGAAGCTCCCCGAGTTCCGAAGGGCCCTGGAAAAGACCGTCGAGAAGATGCTGGGCGAGGCAAGTGTCGAGGAAGAAACGCTTCAGATCGCGCAATGGCTGAAGCTTGACAAGCTATCCGTTGGATTAGCCGAACAACTGGAGCAGCTCGCGCCATTCGGCGCAGGCAACCTGCCGCCAACGTTTGCAACGCGGGCCGTGAGCCTCAAGTCCTCGCGCGAGATCGGCCGCACAAAAGAACATCGCAAGCTTCTTATTGCGGACGAGGATGGCACGGCGCAGTCTATTCTTTGGTGGAACGGGGCAGGCGAGGACTTGCCCCAGGGCAAATTCGATCTGGCCTACTCTTTTCGGGTCTCGTCGTTCCGAGGCGAGCCGGGAATCACGGTGGAGTACCAGGATTTGCGCCCGGTGGAAGAAGCGCCCATCCGGATGGCGGCGCCGACGCTTGAGATCCAAGATCTGAGGCTTGGGAGCCGAAAGACAGCATTGCCCTCGTCATGCTTGATTTGGGCCGAAGGTGAGGACAAGACCAGAGGGCTTGATCGTTTCCATCTATACCGGTCCGACGATCTCGCCATATGGACGCCACCGCCTTCGGGGGCGGAGTTGCGTCGGGCCTTGGCGGTTGTCCAGCCACGACGAGTGTTTCTCTTCGCCCGCCCCGCCCCGCTTCGGGGCGCCGACAAGGTTCTGACTACACTGGCAGGCATGGCGAAATTTGCCATCAACCAGCGCAGTGGGCGTTTCAGCATCGCGGAGGTTGCTGCCATGTTGGCTCATCGCGAGCTGACGATTCGCATCGGCCTGCAATGGCTGGCTGCGGGTGGTCACTTGATAATCAAGGGTGACGACGATGACGTCCGAGTCGAGCGGGCCGACTCCGCGGCCGATCAACTATTGCAGCACGAGCTGCACTCCGGATTCGCAAGCCTGATCGAGGAGACCGCCGCCTACCGAGCTTTTTTCGGCACGGCGAATCCCAGAATACTGTTGCATGCGTGAGACCTCGGCTGAGGGCAATCCGAACCATGAAGCCGCATGCCAAGCATCACGCCGGCGCCGCCGGCACAGCAAAGGATTACAATCCCAACGTGCACACCGGAGGACACTTATCGGATGCTGACCCAGCAGGTGTGCGTCGCCGCCGGACTATAGACCCGACTCTTTGCAGCCGAGTGTTTCGCGGAGCTTGCGGGATGGGATACCAAGAACTACAGCACACCGCTGACTGGGCTCTACACGTTTGGGCCGCCGATCTACCTTCATTGTTTGCCGAGGCGGCCCGCGGCATGAATGCGCTTTCGGGAGTCGCACTGGGAAGAGGTCCGCGAGTAAGCCGTGCCATCGATTTGCAGGGTCTGGACGCCGAAGGCCTGCTGGTATCGTTTCTGAGCGAGCTCATCTATGCCCAGGAGCTAGAAGGCATTGGTTTTGACCGGTTCGACCTTCGAGTATCGGATGGCCGCATGTCCGGGCAATTGGGCGGCTCGAGCCTTAGATCGCTCGCCAAGCCCGTCAAGGCAGTCACTTACCACAACCTGGGCATCGCCAAGACTCTACGAGGGTATGAAGTTGTGATTGTCTTTGACGTGTAGTCCAGATTCAGGATTAATCACCCGGGACGCAAATCCTGGACGAGAGAGCAGATGAAAATTGCAGACCTGATCAATATCAGCGCCTACGAATGGCAGATCCCGCAAAGCTTCCGATCGGATATGCGGGTCCCAGTTCGCCTGCTTGCCTCACGCCGATTGCTCGAGCAGGTCCTGGAGGACAGGTCCCTGGAACAAGCGGTCAATGCCACTACTCTGCCGGGGCTTGTCGATTCTGTCATTGTCATGCCGGACATGCACCAGGGATATGGCTTTCCCATCGGTGGCGTGGCCGCCACTGAGCTACCGCACGGTGTAATCTCTCCAGGGGCAATCGGCTACGATATCAACTGCGGGGTGCGCATGCTCGCCTCGAGTATTGAGTTGGCGGATGCTCGGTATAATCTCGACACATTGGCATCTCTATTGGATCAGTATTGCCCGAGCGGCGTGGGCAAGGCCGGCGCGCGGTCGCTAAGCCTGGCGGATTTGGATCGAGTTCTTCGAGACGGTTCCCATTGGGCACAAAATAATGGATACGCCGACGCCTCCGACATCGCTCTCACGGAAGAGAATGGACGGATGGAAGGCGCCGACCCTGTGCATGTGTCAGACCGCGCCAAAGATCGCGGACGCCATCAGCTTGGTTCCCTGGGTGCCGGTAACCATTTCATTGAGGTCGAT
>JBGPAT010000085.1:0-9115 GCA_041480885.1 Anaerolineae bacterium | reverse complement strand
ACTCGCCTCTGCCGCTGTTCCGGAAACTGACGTCCGCTTCGACGAGCCGCAGATGAGGTGTCGACTAGCAACACACCAACTGTGGCTGTCTCGCTCCGTTCGCAACCGCTAAAGCAGTCGGGTTACTACAAACACAACCACCACTATTACCACAATCAGCCATATGAGTGAAATGGGGACCTCCTCTCCAGCAGTATTGGAAACAGGCACTTATTGTGGATCTCAATGCCATGATAGGGCATTCGCGGTCAGATGACTATCAGCATGCTCCTGAAGAAGTTGTCAGAAATGAACGTACCAGGTTGTCAGCATTTGTCCTACGCCAGAGCAGGAATCGGGTCACCCGGAGGAACCAGGTCGATCCAAGTATCAGGGGCGACGTGTCAGCAGACTTCCACGGTGTGCAGCGGACGCCAGGGAATGACAAAAGCGCGCAGTGCAGGTCCAGAGAGTGCCCTTGTTGGTTGAAGAGCAGCTTCGTCGCTGGGGTCAGCTTCTCAATGCGTCCCCGAGCTCTGGCCTTGCGATGGCTGACCCCTTTGCGTTCAATATGTCCCCCTTGTGTCTAATCGCTAAATGTGGATTTTCAGGCCTGGTCTGTGGGGGGCCGGGTGTTCCTTATCTCCTGCAACTATCTAGCCATATGATCGAATAGGTCTTTAGCACGTTACCTGCTCCACGGGTCGGCTTCATGCTCTGATATCGGCTCATTGAATTCATCTTCGTCTCGTAGGGCAATCTCGGGCGCGTATTGAGCAAATAGCTGTGAGGCGCCGCCGTTCCGCAGTTCAAGGATCTCAAAGATCTCTAAGCAAGTTCGCACCGCTTGGGAAACTAGTTTGCGCTTGTCAAACCCTTCGATTTCTGCCGGACGACCGGCCCTGGATTGCGGGTTGTCGGTGCAAACAACATAGCCAGAAATGTTGCCGTTATCGGTGTAGGGGAAGTCTATCTGTGTCGGAACTATGCGGAGCTGGCCGGGATCGAGTATGAAGGCATAGCGCAGGCCATCGGTGCTGCATGACACTACCGGCACTTGGAGTTCACCCGCGAGATCGTGCAATAGGTGCGGATCGAAGTAATCACTCAGGGGGATTGAGGTATGCGTTGCAATATGTCGACCGTTGAGGATGCCGAACAGTAGTGCCATTCGGCTGGCTGGATCTTGTGTTAATCGCCAGCGATTGAATCGCGGCAGCAATGCAGACCTGGTCAGGAGGGTCGATACCTGCGCTCTGATTCGCCGGGCTTGCCGATCAAAGTGATGTGGATCAAGTGCCCGGGCCATCATGTCTATCCTTGCTGTCGTTGCCCCGCAGCTTGCGCTTGATTTCATCAAACCACCGCTGCATCTGATCATCCTCCTTTGTGGGATTGTGGCGGCGATCGATAGCAAGGCTTCTTGAGACCCGCTGACGAATTAGCTTGTTGATGCGGCTTGCCTTCGGCTGCTGGTGGCTGCGCCTTGCCTACTGGATTCAGGAGAATCCGTTGGTTGGCCTGCTGACCCTTTAGCCAACGCCAGAAACCCCAAAGAATCAAGCCCGCCAGTAGCACGATGAAGATCGGAAGGCACCACATCCATAGGAAGGTGATGGGTCTCCGCCTTTGCTCTTCGCGCTGGCGGGCCTGATCGGCGTACCATTGTGCGGTCGCGGCGGCGGCTCGGGTTTGCGTGGCGATGCCATTGGCCACAGCTGTCTGGGTGCCGGCAGCAAGGTCGTCTCTGTTCTGTTGATTCAGGATGGCTTCTGCGCCTGTTGTCGGCAGGTCGGCGATTTGCGTCTGGCGGATCGCGTCCTGGGTGAGTGCGGCGCCTTGCGTTTCACCAGCCGCACTCAAGGTCGCGAGGGCATTGGCCTGCACAATTTGGGCCGTACCCGCGATCTGAGCCGCAAGGGCATTAGCATTGTTCTGGTCCTGGGTCTGAGCCGCGCTCAGCGTGGCGTTGGCCGAATTCAGTGTCGCCTGCGCATGGTCGCGCACAATTCCGGCGGCAGCCGCCGCCTGACTATCCGCGCTATTCTTCTCCTGGGTGAGGGCAACTGCCTGCGTTTCCTCAGCACACGCCTCACAGGGCGCACTGGTTTCTGTCGATATAGGCAACAGCGGTTCGTCCCCGAGAGCAGATGGAGGCACTGGCACTCCAATGCATGCAGTCAGGGTGAACACAATCAGTATGGCTTCCAGAATACCAAAGACGTTCAGTCTGCGATCTACTGATCTGGCGCTCGAGAAGGACCGAAATTTGAATTGAAGCTAGGGGCGGGATAGTCGCCCTAGATGATATGCAATAGGCTCAGGATGATGAGAATGACGGCAATCACCAGCAGGGTGTGGACCACATTGCCAGTGCGCGGAAAGCCGCCGAAGACATTCGGGCCGAAATAGCCCAACAACCATAGTACGATCAGAATTATGATGATCCAGGTAAGCATGAGGTTTCTCCTTTTTCTAGCGATTGTTCCCGATTCGATGGTTGATCTAAGCGATTGGGCGCAGACGCGTGCAAGATGATGGTAGCCTTTCCTCGGCGCCCCGGCAATCAGCCCGAGGCTAGTTTGTTTGTAGGCCAATGTTGCGGTGGGTTGTCAGTGTTTGTCCTACACCGCCCTCCAAGAAGATTGATTTCGTGACGCCAGCCTGACCGACTCGAGCTACAATGTGATACCTGACGTTACTGGGGGAGCCGTTGGTTCTGTCGAGTAGTGTGTGGAGAAAGGTGGGCCGGTTCGATGCAGGTTCAACCCATGCCTCTATCCGCTGAAGAGGGTCTTCATCTTCAGGCGCGGCTCCTGAACGAGGTGGGGCAGGCCGTTGTGGCTGTCGATCTGACCGGCCACATAGTGCTCTGGAACCGCTTTGCCGAGACCCTCTACGGCTGGGCCGCGGATGAGGTCCGAGGGCGCCACATCGGCGAGGTCTTAGCTTCCCCGCTGCTCATGGACTCGGCTGGCGCCCATATGGCGCAGTTGCGTGATGGCGAGAGCTGGTCGGGCGAGTTTTTCGTACAGCGGCGAGATGGCACGGCCTTCATGGCGCAGGTCAGCGCCTCGCTGATTCAAAGCGAGCAGCGCACGCTGATCAGCATGGTTGGCATGCAACGCGATGCCAAGGAACACCAGCAGCTCCTGGAAGCCAATCGGCTGCTAGATGAGGCCAGTGCCCTACTCACCAATGCCATGGACTACGAGGCGCCCCTCACCACGCTGGTGCAACTCGCGGTACCACAACTTGCCGACTGGTGCGCCGTTCACCTGGTCCAGGCCGATGGTTCGATCCAGCAGGTGGCATTGGCGCCTGCCGAGATGGCACAACTTCAAGCAGCCTATGACTGGCTGCAAAACCATCTGCCCAAGGATGATGCCGATGGACTACCCGCTGTGTTGCGCAGCGGCGAATCGAAATTGGTGACCGACGTGGCCTCGGACCCTCCGGCGGCCGCGGCGGCGATCAACTCATACATGATCGTGCCGCTGATTGCGCCCCCGCACACGCTCGGCGCGATCACGTTTGTGGCGGCGGAATCGGGACGCCGCTTTGATCTTAACGCCCTCGCTCTTGCCGAGAATCTCGTCAGACATATCGCCATCTATTTGGACAAGGCCCGGCTGAACCGCGAGAGTCAACGACTGAATGCAGAACTGGAAGAGCGGGTGGGGGAACGCACCGTCGAGCTGGGCGCGGCGGTTGAGCAGTTAAGACAGTCCGAGGCCACGATCCAGACGCTGTTTCGCATCAGCAACAAATTGAATGCAACGCTTGATGTGAACACGATCCTGGACGACCTGGCGCAGGAAGCCATTCAAATTGTCCACGGAGAGAGCGGCTTCGCGGGCCTGCGCACGGTCGAGGGCATGACCGTCCGCAGGTATTTTCGGCGCGGCATAGCTGTCCCGTTTGAGCATACGTGGCTGTTGGGAACAGGCATCCCGGGCTGGGTGTTGAAGTACAAGGTCCCATACGGCACGAGCGATGCCGCGCAGGATCCGGTGATGCAGCATGAGCTCCCCATCAATGCCGATGTGCGCTCGATCATCTGCACGCCCATCCTCGATTCGGCCGGTGAGGTGCTGGCCTATTTTGACATTCGCAACAAACAAGACGGCGAGGGCTTCACAATCAGTGATCAAGACATGCTCATGGCGCTGGCACCAGCAGCATCCATTGCCATCCAAAATGCCCTGGCGTATCAGCAGCGCCTGGCGACAGTGGCCGAGCTCAAGGAGTCGTCCGGGCAATTGCAAGCGCTGGCCGCAAATCTGGAATTGGCGCGCGAAGAGGAGCGGACACAAGTCGCGCGGGAGTTGCACGATCAATTGGGACAGGCCTTGACAGCGATGAAGTTCGACCTGGCGTGGTTAACCGAGCGGTTGGCAAAGAAGGACGCCATGCTCGCCCGAAAGGCCAGGAAAATCGCGGCGCAGATGGACACGATGATCAAAACCGTGCGCCGCATCGCGACGGAATTACGGCCAGGTATGTTGGACGACCTTGGGCTGGCGGCCTCGATCGAATGGCAGGCCCGCGATTTTCAGAAACGCACGGGCATCCTGTGCGCAGTAAGCGTGCCTGTTGAACAGTTGCCCCTGGCGCGCGCCCAGTCTGTGGCGTTGTTCCGCATCTTCCAGGAGGCGTTGACGAACGTCGCGCGCCATGCCGGCGCGCGGCACATCGATGTGAACCTGACGGCCACGGCCGAGGCTGTAACGCTCGCGGTTCACGACGACGGCCGGGGTATTGAAGCGACAGAGGTTGTCGGTCCGCATGCGCTGGGCCTGCTGGGGATGCGGGAGCGCGCCAAGGCGCTGGGCGGCGCGTTCGACATCCAAGGTGTCCCAGGCGACGGGACCCTGGTCACGGTGTCGATCCCCATGAAGCAAAGCGCGTAATGTGTACTGCATTGGAGAATACTGATGCTCAGAATCTTATTGGCTGATGATCACGCCGTCGTGCGCCAGGGCGTCAAGCAGATTCTGGCCGAGGCTTTTGCCCAGGCCACATTTGGCGAGGCGCAAAATGCGCAGGAGCTGCTGGAGTTGGTTGGCAAAGAGCGCTGGGACATCGTGGTGCTGGATCTGACCATGCAGGGTGCCAACAGCCTGGATGCCTTGAAACAGATCAAGCACGAACATCCGCAACTGCCGGTGCTGATCCTCAGCATGTATCCAGAAGATCAGTACGCGGTGCGGACCATCCGTGCCGGGGCGGCAGGTTATTTGAACAAAGAGAGTGCGCCGGAAGAACTGGTGCAGGCAATCCGCAAGGTCCTGCGCGGCGGGGAGTACATCAGCGCATCGGTGGCCGACGAGCTGGTTCTGCATGCCCGGCACGAGGATGGTCAGCCGGTCCACAAACAGCTCTCGGATCGCGAGTATCAGGTGTTATGCCTGATCGCATCCGGAAAGGAAGTCAAGGAAATTTCGACTGAGCTGGCGCTCAGTGCCAAGACGATCAGCACCTACCGCTCGCGGCTGATGGAGAAGATGGGCATGAAGACGAATGCCGAACTGACACACTATGCCATCCAGAACGGTTTGGTCAAGTGAACCTTTTTGGGGATATGCGCCCGACGAAATCCTGGCGCTAAGAACTCGTCATCTGTCAGGTCAAGGTTTCCACTCCGAGACTTGCGGTCCGCGGTAGCATTGGCGTGCGAAAAGTACGTGAGCGGCCATGCGACTGCCTTCGAATCACAGCGTGCTGGCTGGTTGGCCGTGAAGCAGCGGGCGGCATATTCCGGTGAAACATGCAGGACAGCATTCACAGAAAGGACACGCGTGCTTCGGGTCCTGGTCTATTGAATGAATCGAGCATCCAGAGCTATCTGCGGTTTGTGCCGAGCAGACTGCCCATGATGCCGCGGATAATCTGGCGGCCCAGCGGGCTGTTGGCCACCTTGAACACCTGGTCAAATGCTGTCGGGGGTGGCTTTGTTCCCTTGCGTCCACCTGAGGCCTGAGCCGGGGCCGCTCCGATCTGCGGGGCAGAGACGCCCGTGTTCCCGGTTCGGCCCTGAAGTCTCTCATAGGCAGACTCGCGATCAATCATGGTCTCGTAGCGGCCGTAGAGGGACGAGCTCTTGATGATCTGCTGGCGCACATCGGGCGGGATCGCTCCAATCTGGCTCGACGGCGGCATCATGAAGGCGCGCTGGACGATGCCCGGCATGCCCTTTTCGTCCAGCATCGAGACCAACGCCTCGCCCACGCCCAACTGAGTAATGGCTTGTTCGACATCCAGCTTCGGATTTGTACGGAAGGTTTGGGCCGCAGATTTTACTGCCTTCTGATCCAGGGGGGTGAACGCGCGCAACGCATGCTGCACCCGGTTGCTGAGCTGCCCAAGCACGGTCTGTGGAACATCGAGTGGATTCTGCGTGATGAAATATACGCCGATCCCTTTGGAGCGGATCAGGCGCACGACCTGCTCGATCTTCTCAAGGAGGGCTTTTGGCGTGTCGGTGAACAGCAGATGGGCTTCGTCGAAGAAGAGGGCCAGCTTGGGTTTCTCGGGGTCGCCCACCTCCGGCATACGCTCATAGAGTTCGGAAAGCAGCCAGAGCAGGAACGCGGCGTACGTCTTGGGCAGCAACATCAACTTGTCGGAGGCCAGGATGTTTATCATGCCCCGGCCTTTTGAATCCGTCCGCATCAGGTCGTCGAGGTTCAGTGCGGGTTCGCCGAAGAACTTGTCTCCGCCCTGCTCCTGCAGGGTGAGGAGGCTGCGTTGCACGCTGCCGATGGTCGCCCCGGTGATATTGCCGTACTGGGTCTGAAACTGCGCCGCATTATTACCGACGTATTGCAGCATGGCCTGCAAGTCCTTCAGATCGAGAAGGAGCAGGCCTTTGTCGTCCGCGATCTTGAATACGAGGCTCAACACCGCGCTCTGGGTGTCGTTCAGGTCAAAGAGTCGGGCGAGGATGAGCGGCCCCATTTCGGATACCGTGGCGCGAGCAGAATGTCCCTGCTCACCGAATACGTCCCAAAAATCGACGGGGTAACTCTCAAAGGGGAAGTTCTTGAGCTTCAGAAGCTGGATGCGCTCCTTGACCTTCGCGTTGTCCTCCCGGCCGGGTTGGCTGAGCCCCGCGAGATCGCCTTTCACATCGGCCATGAAGACAGACGTACCAATGCGGCTGAGGCCTTCAGCCAGCACCTGCAAGCTGACGGTCTTGCCCGTGCCTGTCGCACCCGCGATCAGGCCGTGACGGTTCGCCATCTGTGGCAACAGATAGAGATCAATGTCCCCTTTGGCAACGAGAATCGGATCAGCCATGGAATCTCCTGAAGAACGTCGGCGTACCTGCAACCTCGATGCGCTGAGGCTCAGCCACCCAACAATGGCGCCACACGGTTGTCAGAAGGATACGGAGCTTGTTTCCGAATCGACAGCGCGGCGGTGTAGACGGTGGCACATCAGCAGCCGTGCCGCAAAGCGCGGGACAATCCTTTGGGAGCCGCGCGCCGCTGCGCCTGCGGGCCCACCGATGACCTCGGGCAGGTGCTCCTCCGTAGTTACTGGACGCCTTCGAGCAAATTGCCGGCGGCCAGGATTATGCAGCCTCTACTAGTCATGCGCCAACTTCTCGGCGGCCTCGGCCTCGGCTTTGGTCTTATGGATCGTGCGGTCCGGATGGTTGGGTGGTGAGTACACGGTGTAGAGCTTCAACTGTTGTGTCTTGGACGTGTTGATCACGTTGTGATAGGTGCCGGCCGGAACCACGACTGCGTCGGCGCCGTGCGCGATGTGGTCCTCAGTAACATTCAGCACGAACTTCGCCTCCCCCTTCTCGATGCGGAAGAACTGATCGACATTCGCATGCACCTCGTTGCCGATGTCCTCGCCGGGCTCCAGGCTCATGACGACGAGCTGGCAGTGCTTTCCGGTGAAAAGTACCTCACGGAAGTAGCTGTTCTTGAGCGTCAATTGTTCGATCGACCCAAAAAAGCCTGTCATGGTTCTGCTCCCGATTCTCGCCGGCAAACCCGACGACATTATGCCCTGGCCGTGCTCCCAGACCAGCGCTCGACGCGCAGATTCGACGTGAGATGGCGTTCTAGTAGGTAACGACGCGCCGCAGTTTCTTGGCCTGATTGACCCAGCTCTTGACTTGCTTAAGACCAGGCATTTTGTTGACAAGGTTCTTGGCCGCGTTGATTTCCAGCATCTTGCCGTGCAGCTTTTCTGCAACCCGCTTGGAGAGCTCCACCACGGTGTCCACGCCGGCCTCTTCGAGGAGGTCGGAATACTCGCTGCCAACTCCCTTGATGCGATAGAGATCAGCCAGGTTGACCCACTCAAGGATCAAATCGTGGCCGATGCCTGCAGATGAGGAGATTTCCTTCCGGCCATCGGGAGAGGCACCCTTCTTCAAAAGGGCATTTGTCGTGCGAATTCCAATCTTGGAGAGCTTGGCGGCATAGACCGGCCCAATCCCTTCGATGTCGATGATTCGCATTTTGATCTCCTTGTCTGGCAACTCGGTTTATGTGACGGAGTCGAGAAAACGCCGGGATTTATGAGCACATCCTGGATCGAAAAGATAAGTCATGAGTCTCCTGGTCTGGGGGTCACCAGGTGACAGGCCGGAAGCTGGCTACAGGCCCTTGGTTGTCAGGCTGACCGCCAGCAGAACGAAGGCTGCTACTACGAGCACAAAGCCAACCGCATCCAGCCATACGGCCGGGACGGCGCGCAAGGCGTAGAGCAGCCAGGCAAGGACGCCCACGGCGGCGATCACGATGCTCGCCCAATAGGTGTTCTTCTTGGGTGGACTGAAGTTCCGCGCGGGGCTTGTAACTGATTTGGAACGGGGTCTCTTTGTACGGGCCATGCTGCATCTCCTCTGGTCGTGCTGCCTGTCCGGCCGCGTGGGCCGGAATGGACACGAACCCCGCCTCTAGTTCGAACGGCGAGGCGCCTTGATTGATCCTGATCTTAGTTGCTGTCCCGTCGAGGCACATACCTTGGCTCTCCATGAGGCGCTGGTCCGCCACAATGCTGCCCCCGGCCTCCGCGATCACGCAATTGGCATGGCCTCTCAAGCCTGTTTCGATTTGGGCCGTCACAGAGGACACGTCCCATGGCGGCCAAAGTACATGGCTCGAGT
>JBGPAT010000084.1:0-9343 GCA_041480885.1 Anaerolineae bacterium | reverse complement strand
GAATACGTCCGCTGTCCGCCCTGGATGATCAATCAGATCTTCGCGCCCAATCATCAAGTGGTCGCTATGGCCCATCTGCAGGCAGGTGGAACAAGCCCGGAGTCCTCTGGTGCGGCAGGACATCGTAGAGCACGGCTGCCTGCTGCGCGTGAACTCGGTCGAGGGAAAGGCTTCCAGCCTCGACTTCTACCGTTTGGCAGTGGGCTCACGCGGGCAGGCAGGTGCGGCGCACCTTGCTCAGGACTCTCCTGGTACGCTCGCTTGCGCCGAGTTAGCAGGTGGCTTGAGGTAGGTCGTCTAGAGCTCGAGCGCACTTAGGGGAAGCTGCATGCCGGTTGATCTCAAGACCTTGGATTTTGTTCATGCTCTTCGGCAGGCGACTCGCGGCACCGAGGACTGGAAGGCGGCATTTGACCAGCTCCTCGCCTCCGTGCGGGAGGAGTTCGTGTATGACAACGTCGCCTTATACATGCTGGATGCCCGGACACATGCTCTGGACGTTGCCCACGCTCGCGCGGCCGGAAGAGGCAAGACCTCGGAAGCCGATGTCAGCTGGGGCGAAGGAATTGCGGGGCAAGTCATTGCCAGGCAGGAGACCATCGTCCAGGAACCTGATGCCGGTCCATACCAGAATCGACTTGATGCCCCTTATCTGATCGGACTGCCCATCCTTGCAGCGAGTCGTCTACGTGGTGCCCTGGTTTTTGTGCGTTTTGGCGGGCCAGCGTATTCGGATCTTCACCGACTGCTGGCGGAGTGGGTTGCGGGCACGGTGTCTTCCATGTTCGAGAGCTTTGCCTTGCGGGAGGCGCGACGCGAACTCGACTCCGTTCAACGCCAAATGCGCCTGCAAGATGATTTTGCCTCGACGATCTCACATGAACTTCGCACGCCTCTGGGATTCATCAAAGGCTACAGCACCAGCCTGCTTCGGACGGACACCCACTGGGATGAGAGCACTCAGCGCGAATTCCTCTCAATTATCGTGGAGGAGACGGACCGTCTGGATGAGCTGATTGAGAACATGCTTGAGTCGGCTCGGCTGCACAGCAAGACGGTGAAGCTCAAATTCCAGCAGTTGCAGCTGGATGCCATCGTCCGCGAGGTCACGGCCCGCTTTCGTACGCATCATCCGCAGCTCGAAGTCCAGCTGCAATTCGATCGCGTGCCACCGATCCATGGCGACGGCGTACGACTTTCGCAGGTGCTGGATAATCTGTTTAGCAATGCCATAAAATATGCGCCGGGGTCGCCGCTGACCATCGGCATGAGCGCAGGACCCAAGAAACTCCACCTCGCCTTTGCGGATCAAGGTCCTGGAATTCCTGGCCAATATCTTCCGTTCGTTTTCGAACGATTCTATCGTGTGCCTGCCGAGAGCCGGCTCAGCGGTACGGGTCTTGGGCTGTACATCTGCAAGCAGATCATTCTGGCGCATCATGGTAAGATTTGGGCGGAGTCCATTCTGAATCACGGCTCCACCTTTCATATTGATTTGCCCATCAATCCTCCGGCGTGATGTGGGATGGTCGATCCTTAGGAGGCACCTGTGGCCACGAGCATTCTCATCGTTGACGACGAACCGCGTTATCTGCGCTTGTTGGAGGCAAACCTGGAGACAGAAGGCTATACCGTGGTCACGGCTGCAGATGGCGTGCAGGCTCTTAAGGCCTTTTCGGCTCAGCCTGTGGATCTGGTCCTTCTGGACATCATGATGCCCCATTTGGATGGTTTCGGAGCATGCCAGCGGATCCGCGAATTCTCGAATGTGCCGATCATCATGTTGACCGCCAAGGGCCAGGAGCAAGACCGCATCAAAGGCCTCGATCTCGGTGCAGACGACTACCTGGTCAAGCCGTTCTCAGCCACAGAATTGCTGGCCCGGGTGCGCGCTGTGCTCCGCCGCGTCCAAATACCATCCAATCAGGGATCTGATAGCTTCTTCTCCCATGAGAATCTGAAGATTGATTTCGCCCGCGCCGAGGTCTGGCGGATCGACCAACCGATTTCCCTGTCTGCTACCGAGTATCGCCTGCTGCTCCAGCTGGCCCACAACATGGGCAAGGTCCTGACCTCGGAGGACCTGCTATCCAGCGTGTGGGGACCTGAGTACAGGAATGACAAGGAGATCCTGTGGGTGAGCATCGCACGCTTGCGCCATAAGCTGGAAGACGATCCGCACAACCCGCGGCATATTGTCACGCGTTCGGGCCTGGGCTATTTCATGCCGGCCCCCGAGGCTTGATCCTCCAGTAATGCCGCCGGCCGGCTGCACCCGCGGAAACACTGTTATCGGCCAGCCGATCGCCTCGACCATCCAGAGGCGACTGGCCCCTCAAAATCGACCTAATGGGCGGGGGTGCACGGCCTCGATCAGCCTAGCCTGCTGTGGATGTGAAAATCGTGCTGCCGAGGCCAGCAGAGTTCGCGCTCGTCTGCCAGGTACGATTGCCTTCTCTGCTATAATCACGCGACGACGCGCATGGAAAGGCGTTCTCAGATCTCTCTACGCACCAAGAAGTTGGGGGTCCTAATGCGGGATGCTCGCATGGCAGCGCGACGCAGCCCTGAGGAATGCGCCAGGGCGATGGGCGTGACCAGAGGCGTGCTACGCGCCTATGAAGAAGGACGGCGCGCCCCGTCGCTTCCAGAACTCGAAATCCTCGCCCACTATGTACGACTTTCCATGGATCATTTCTGGGGAAAAGAATCCATTTCCAGCCTGAGTGCACCCGCCGAGGCTCTGGACCCGTCGCGGCTGATCAACCTGCGGCAGCGAATGATCGGGGCGCTCCTCCGGCAGGAGCGCAACAATGCCAGTCTGTCCATGAAGACTCTCTCGCAGGAGACCGGCATCCCGGGAGCTCGCATCAAGTCCTTCGAAGTGGGTGAACGCGCCATCCCGCTCCCCGAACTTGAGGCTTTGCTGACCGCCCTTGGCAGCCGCATCGACGCTTTCTTCGATCAAAATGGGCCAATAGGCCAGTGGATGGCCGACGAGAAGTCGATGCAACAATTCCTTGATCTGCCCAAGGAACTACAGGCCTTTGTCTGCCAACCCGTGAATCGCCCATATCTTGAACTGGCAGTCAAGCTCAGCGCGATGTCTAGCGAGCGGCTGCGCTCCGTGGCCGAAGGGCTGCTCGATATCACGTTGTGAGACGCGGACCGGCAGCGCTTTCTTCCGCACCCGAATCGACGTATTGCGTGACGGATTCTCGTTCTTGAGCGTGCTCGGCGCGGTACATAAAGGTCTTTGCTCCGCAAGAAACCAAACTCGAGACGATGACACTGGGCAAGCGGGGCCGGAGGCGCGATGAGCACGCAGCCGCTGGTCCAGCGAGGCTTTTTTGGTTTGAGTACTCAATCAGAAGCGAGGCGGTTGACCGAGGCGGGAATGCAGGCCTTCAAGGCGGGCCACTATGAGTCCGCGGTGGAGCATTTTCGGGCAGCCGCGGAGGACTACTCTGCCCGGGACGATCATCTAGACGCGGCCGAACTGAAGAACAATTTGAGCGTGGCCTTGCTGAAAATGGGCCGGGCACAGGCGGCGCTCGAGGCTGCCGCGGGCACCGATGAGGTCTTCGCCGCCGTCCGCGATGCCAGGCGACAAGGCATGGCGATCAACAACCAGGCCGCGGCACTGGAGAGTCTGCGGCGTTTGGATGAGGCACTGGAAGGTTACGAACGAGCGGCGCGGGTCCTGGGTGAGGCCGGGGAAGGGGACCTCCGTTCCAGCGCTCAGAAGGCGGCCGCTGCCATTCAGCTCCGGCGCGGAAGGATCACAGATGCGGGCGTTGCGATGATCGCGTCCTTGGAGTCCAGGGAAAACCCGTCGCTTTTTGAGCGCGTCCTGAAGTTCCTCATGCGGGTCATGTACAGATGATGGTGCTACCATCTCCAGTCCCTGATACGGCGTCGCTCGAGGTGCGCCGTGCCGTGTCCGCCGACCAGCAGAAGATCGCCGACCTCATTTTTTTTGAGTCGCATGTCCACAGGCACCTGGACTGGAGGGCGCCGCTCGACTGGCTCGGACAGTTCCCTTTCTGGGTTGTTGAAGAAAACGGACGCATGCTGGGGGCATTGGCGTGCCCGCCAGACCCGGTTTCAATATCGTGGATCCGCCTTTTCGCTTTTGCCACGCATCTTGCGGGACATGTGGCATGGCAGGTGCTGTGGATTGCGACGCGCCAGGAACTGGCTGAAAGCGGAGGGGCGACGGTGGCCGCGATCGCCACGCAGGGCTGGCTGGATGAAATCCTGAGCGCCCAAGGATTCGATCTTTCAGGTCGAATCGTGCTGCTCGAATGGAATGGTGGACCACGCCTCTCCGGGGAGACCATCCCGGGCCTCCATCTTCGCCTCATGGTGTCGGAGGACTTGCCTCAGGTGGCTGAGGTGGACTCGGCCGCCTTCGCACCGCTCTGGCAGAATTCGCTCGAATCATTAACGAGAGCCTATCGTCTGGCTTCGCATGCTGTGATCGCCGAGGACCCTTCGGGCGTCGTCGGCTATCAGCTTTCGACCGCCGGAGCCTTTGGGACTCATCTGGCTAGGCTGGCTGTCCGACCGGAGGCGCAGGGGCGAGGAGTCGGTACGGCGCTGGTGCGTGATCTGATCGACCAGGTGTCCGACGGCGGAGAAGCGCGTGTCACAGTCAATACGCAGTCGAACAACGCGGCCTCGCTGGCGCTGTATGACCGCTTGGGATTTCGCCGCACAGGCGAGCAGTATCCAGTCTATACGATGGACGTGCGTTGAGGCACGCCCTGACAGAAGAACGCATTTTCCATCCTATGCTCCCTCGCCGGAGCGTCAACGGCGGCGTGGCCGACCGGGGATGTATATTTCAGGCAATTGATTATGAACCCAGCACCAAAGGAGCCAGGCCATGAAGGCATTTGAGGCAAGCTGGCAAAACCAGGAGAACATCAATTTCTATGTGCGCGGCTGGGAACCTGACCAGAAGCCCAAGGCCGTGGTCGCATTGATCCACGGCCTGGGCGAGCATGTCGGCCGGTATGATCATGTGGGTGAGGTTCTGACGCCGGCCGGATATGCACTGGTTGGATATGATCTTAGGGGCCATGGCAGATCGGGTGGACCGCGCGGGCACACGCCCAGCTATGAGGCGGTGCTGGACGACATTGCGGATTTTCTGGGACAGATCGAGTTGCGATTTGGGAAGCTGCCTGTATTCCTGTACGGTCACAGCCTTGGCGGAAACCTCGCTCTAAACTTTGCAATGCGGCGGAAACCCAGAGTAGTCGGCGTGATCGCGACCGCGCCCTGGCTCAAAGTGGCTTTTGAAGTGCCCGCTTGGAAGCTCGGGCTTGCGAAGGCAATGAATGGGATTGCGCCCGGCTTCAGTCAAAGGTCGGGTCTGGAAACGGCGGCACTTTCGACTGACGCCAGCGTCGTCGACGCGTACCTGCATGATCCGCTGGTGCATGACAGGATTTCGGCGAGACTTTTCCTCGCGACGCACCAATCCGGGCTGTGGGCCCTGGAGCATGCAGCGGATTTTCCATTGCCCCTTTTGTTGATGCAGGGAACCGCCGACCGCATAGTTTCCACTCAAGCCAATTCGAACTTTGCCATGCGGGGCGGCAAGAACGTAACCTGGCGCGCCTGGGATGGCTGGTATCATGAACTTCACAATGCGCCCGGGAGGTCACAGGTCCTAGGTTTCATGATCCAATGGATGGATCGCCAATTAGATAGGAAATGAGTTGGCTATCCGGGTGCTGGACAAAAGCCTGCGACCATGAGAGAATTCCGGGCCTATACTTACATCTATCTCATGAGGTGATTGGATGAGCAAAGACGACCGGGAAGGAATGAGCAAGCGCCAGCAGTTTCGCGAGAGGCGCCGCCGGGGGGCACAGCGGGGCCGTCTGATTTCCATTGGCTTGATCGTGCTGGGCGCGCTGATCGTTGCATTCTTTCTGATCTATCCTCAAATCAAACCGATCACCGCAATTCAGCCTGCCGTGAGCGAGTCGCGGCCGACTCCGGACCGGAACACAACCGGCGATCCGAAGGCCCCCGTCAAATTGGTGGAATTCTCCGACTATCAGTGTCCATTCTGCAAGAACTTCTGGGAGCAGACCGAGCCGCAGATCATGGATGCCTATGTCAAAACGGGCAAGGTGCAATTCACCGCCCGCTCAGCAGGCAACTGGGTCAGCGGCAATATCGGCGGCGGCGTGGAAAGTCAGAATTCCGCCCTGGCAGCTTACTGCGCCGCCGATCAGAACAAATTCTGGGGAATGTACGATTCGCTGTTTACGAACGTGCTTGGGGAGGAGGCTGGCTCGTTTACGGGCCGCCGATTGCAGGCGATCGCCCAAAGCGTCGGCCTCGATATGACGGCCTTCAATTCGTGCTACTCCAGCAACAAGTACATGGATCAAGTGAACCAGGACTTCCAGGATGCCAAGGCGGCGGGCATCACCGGAACTCCGTTTTTCGTGATCACGTATTCAGCCGGCGGCCAGACCAAGACCGACACCATCGATGGCGCGCAGGGTTTCTCGACCTTCCAGCAAAAGCTGGATGCAGCCCTGACGGCAGCCGGCGCGAAGTAGTCGCGTCGATGAAGCAAGAGAAGGCACAGACGGAGTCTGTGCCTTCTCTGTTCCCCTGGTCAGACCACGGGCCCTGACCGGCGTCCTATTTTCCAAACACCGATACGATCCACGCGATCAGCGGCGCCATCAGCAGGGCCGGCAGGAAATTGCCGGTGCGGATCTTCTTGATTTCGAGCAGGCTGCTCACGGCCAAGCCCATCAGGATCACACCGCCGACGGCGGTCATCTCATTCATCATCGACTGAGTGACCACCGCGTTCAGCTGGGATGCCAACAAGCTGATGCCGCCCTGATAGATGAGAATCACCAGCGATGAGAACAAAACTCCGGGCCCCAGGGTGGATGCAAATGCCAGGGCACCGAACCCATCCAACACTGACTTTACAGCCAGCAGGCTGTAGTCGCCCGTCAGGCCATCCTGGATGGAACCGAGGATCGTCAGGGGCCCGACGCAGAAGAGTAGCGACGTGGTGAGAAAGCCGCGCACGAATCTACTGGAACGACCCTTGTCCTCCACAGTCTCCGTTCCGAATCGCTTCTCCAGGATTTGTCCAAGGGACTCAAGGCCGTCCTCGATCCGCCACCATTCGCCTAACAGAGCGCCGATCAACAGCGATCCAAGCACAATGATCGCGTTGTTCGTCTTTAGGAACATCTGGATGCCCATGGCGGCCGTAAACAGGCCCATGCCGGCGACGACTGTGGCCTTCAGACGCTCCGGCACACGCGCACCGAATAGCAGGCCGAGCGTCCCACCCAGGAGGACAGCCACGATGTTGAGCAAAGTCCCGGTCATCTGCGCTCCTGGTCCCCGGCCGCGAACCATCCGCCGTCGAGGCTCATTCCTTTGCCAGGGTGGTGGTTGTTCCCGCCACTTGATTCTCGGTCAACTCCAACACGAACAGCAGCGATGACAGTCGGTTGAGGTATCGCTGCAACGCAGGGTTCACGATCAGCCTTTGATCGGCCAAGTGCGCCACACGTCGTTCCGCTCTGCGGACGATGGCGCGTGCCAATGCCAGGGCGGCGCCAGCCATTGAGTCTCCAGGCACGATGAACTCCTTGGGCATGCCAAGGACTTGGCTGAGCCCGTCGGTCTGCTGCTCCAGCCATTCAACCCGTCCGGAGTCGAAATGGAACTCCCCCGCATTCTCTGGGGAGGCTGCGACCTCCGCCATGAGCCGGTAGAGGTCACGCTGGAGCGCGAGCACGATCTCCTTACGGTTCGGATCTTGAACCGCGCTGCGCGCCACGCCCAGCGCGGCGGAGGATTCGTCCAGCGCCCCAATCGCCTCGAGCCGGTCGTCGTACTTAGGAATGCGTCCCTCGCCCAGACGACCAGTCGTCCCGTCATCTCCCTTGCGCGTATACAAAGACATGGCTGGATTATAATTTCACAACAGGGAGATGCACATACCATGCAGACACGCGACGCGGGCCTTCGCAGGTCACTTCGATTTGGCTTGCGGTCGAGTAATCAGGGCTGCAAATGACTCCCCCAGCCAGCCAAGACACTGGACTCAGGCCAGCCACATTGCGGTTGGTGTCCATTCGAGCCGCGGCAATCTTCCCGGACCTCGTGTGCACCTCCGATACGATCCATATTTGCAGGCTTGCCGGGCTTGATTAGATGCTGCAGGCTGTGCATGCCCAGATTACGCGGCTCGCCCTTGCGGACATATTCAGTCCGCTTGCACTTCAAGCGATCATCGCATCAAATGTCAGGGTGGATTCCCTCAAAAACCAGCTTGGCCACGATGAATATCACTTCGACAACAACTCCTTCGAGCAATCCCGCGTATTCATGGAAGAACAACGGCGGCTGATTCGCCCGGCGCTGGAGGGTGGCAATGCCCTGCAGGCCTGGCAGGCCTTCGGCCGTCTCACGCACACCGCCCAGGACTTCTACGCTCACAGCAATTACGTGGCCTTGTGGCTTGCCAGCCGGCCGAGTGACATGCCCCCCGCGGCGTCTGAGATCGATCCGCTGGATGCTTCTCTGATCGCGAACCCCTCCCTCCATTCCGGAAAACCGTATCACCCCTTTGGCGTCCTGAGTTTCATTCCTGGTTTGCGGCCGCTGATGGTCCCATTGCTACCGGCAGACTCACATGCACGCATGAACCTTGATTCCCCGGCGCGCGGGCCGTTGTTTGAGTATGCCTTCCAGGCCGCCATCAAACGGACCCAGTACGAATACCAGATCGTGGCCCGCAGCCTCCCGGAAAACCGACTCACACACCTTCTGGGCTTTTCCGAGTTTCAGGCTCAATTGCCGCTCACGCCTTGATCCCATGCCAAAGAAAACGAAAACGTCATCCTTTGGTTCCCCCGGACGCGTGGGACACGACGCCTCGGCCTTCTATGCGATGCGACTGTACGCGGATCAGCCGCATTTGGGGAATTTGGAGTACGTGGAAAACCCGGTGCCACCAGATCGGCTCGATAGGATCTTCCAAGTTTCGTCCGAGCGGATGGCTGAGTTGCCAGACAACTCAGTCCACCTCATGGTCACCTCCCCGCCATATAACGTCGGAAAAGACTACGACGCGGATCTGACGCTCAACGAATACCTGGCATTTCTGCGGCGAGTGTGGGCTGAGACCTTTCGGGTGCTTGTACCGGGCGGGCGGGCATGCATCAATGTCGCGAACCTCGGGCGCAAGCCGTATATCCCTCTGCATGCGTTCGTTGTGAGAGATCTGCTTGAGCTGCAATTCTTGATGCGCGGGGAGATCATCTGGGACAAG
>JBGPAT010000083.1:0-9386 GCA_041480885.1 Anaerolineae bacterium | reverse complement strand
TGCGTGTTATGTCCAGCTCATCCAGTCCGGGCGTGAGCCTCATGATGGAAGGGCTGTCCTACATTGCAGGCACAGAAATACCGGCCGTGCTAGTGAATGTCATGCGGGGTGGCCCGGGTCTGGGCAACATTGCCCCTTCGCAGGCGGACTACAACCAGGCCGCACACGGTGGTGGTCATGGTGACTACCGCAACATTGTCCTGGCACCGGCCTCGGTCCAAGAGGCGGCGGACCTGAT
Source organism: Anaerolineae bacterium (assembly GCA_041480885.1). Lineage (GTDB taxonomy): Bacteria > Chloroflexota > Anaerolineae > Anaerolineales > Villigracilaceae > Fen-1038. The sequence goes on along the minus strand of JBGPAT010000083.1, from coordinate 9,148 downwards.
GGGGCTGTCCTTCGAATTGGCCGAGACCTATCGGACCATATGCATGATGATTCTGGATGGTTCGATCGGGCAAATGATGGAGCCAATCACGCTCCCGGAAATGCGGCCGGTCGCGAGGCGGGATTGGGAATGGGCCACGAACGGCCGCATGGGCAAGCGCGACCGTCGCGTGCTCACCTCCATCTACCTCGATCCGCTCCAGGAGGAGGCCACGAATCTCCGTTTGCTCGGGCGTTGGCAGCAGATCCAAGCCAATGAGGTCCGGTACAAAGAGTACTTTCTTGACGACGCGGAGTTCGTGATCGTGGGGTTCGGCACAGCGGGCCGCGTAGGCCTGTCTGCGGTGCGTGCGGCGCGCCAGATCGGACTCAAGGTGGGTCTGCTGAGGCCGATAACCGTGAGCCCGTTTCCCATTCAGGTCCTCGAAACGCTCATCAAACGTGTCAGCGGCATCCTGGTTGTGGAGATGAACACCGGTCAAATGCTGGAGGATGTCCGCCTTGCGGTGCAGGGCCGCGTCCCCGTTGGGTTCTATGGACGACTCGGTGGCGTCGTGCCGTTTCCGGATGAGGTGCTACGGGAGATTCAGCGGTTTGTGCAGAGCAAGGCCACACCTGAGTCCGATCCCAGGCAAGCCTGGTTTCAGAGGATAACCGTAGCAAGCTGACACTGGCGGCGGCCGGCAGGAGCCCCGCCGCTCAGTAAGATCACGAGGTCATATGGCGATTGCTGATCCGAAGAATCTCGTCTACGAACGACCCGTGGGCTTTACCGATATTCCGACTCACTATTGCCCGGGCTGTACTCACGGCGTGGCGCATCGGCTGGTTGCAGAGGTGCTGGAAGAAATGGGTGTGCTGGAGAAGACGATCGGCGTGGCGCCCGTAGGCTGCGCCGTGTTTGCCTACAACTATTTTGACACCGATTTTGTCGAAGCACCTCACGGGCGGGCCCCCGCCATGGCAACGGGCATCAAGCGGGTCCTGCCTGATCGGCTGGTTTTCACCTATCAGGGCGACGGTGACTTGGCTTCGATTGGGATGGGTGAGATCGTCCACGCGGCGGCGCGTGGCGAAAACATCACGGTTATATTCATCAACAATGCAAACTACGGAATGACGGGCGGTCAAATGGCGCCCACAACGTTGCCAGGAATGAAAACCACGTCCTCGCCGAACGGCCGCGATGTTGAGACCCAAGGCTACCCAATCAGGATGTGCGAGATGCTATCGACGCTCGACGGGACGGGCTATGTGGTCCGGCGTTCGCTGCATGATCCCAAGAACATCCGGCTCGCAAAGAAGGCAATCCGACTGGCTTTCGAAACCCAGGTGCGAGGACTGGGCTTCTCGTTGGTGGAGTTGCTTTCCACTTGCCCCACCAACTGGGGTATGACTCCGGTTGAATCTTTGAAATTCGTGGAAGACAAAATGGTCGCATATTTCCCGTTGGGCGACTACAAAGTCTCACCGAGCGTGTCCCAGGTCAAGGTCTAGCCCGGACCGACCACGGCGACGGGAAGCTGGCGAGGGCAGCCAGAACCGAATTCATGCACTTGTTCCCTGCGGACGGAGTAACGTAATGCAAAAGGAAATCATCATAGCGGGCTTTGGGGGGCAGGGCGTGCTTTTTGGCGGGCAGGTCGTCGCGTTTGCGGCGATGGATGCCGGCAAAGAGGTCACGTGGATACCGTCCTACGGTCCTGAGATGCGCGGCGGCACCGCCAACTGCACGGTGGTCATCGCAGATGAAGAGATCGGTTCGCCGCTCGTCGAGCATCCACCGCTGGCTATCGCGCTGAACCTGCCCTCCTTCGACAAGTACGAGGACCTGCTGCAAAGCGGCGGCGTGATGATCGTGAACCAGTCCATGGTGGATCGGGGAGCTAAGCGAGCAGATATCCGGGTCATCCTGGTGCCGTGCAATCAGATTGCTGAGGAACTCGGGGACCACCGGCTGATGAACATGGTGGCTGTGGGCGCGTTGGCCACGGCGCTGCCCGAGATTGGACTTCCCGGGATCGAAAAGGCGCTTGAGGCTCACTTGCCGGCGAGACACAGGGATCTGTTGGCAAAGAACTACGAGGCTGTCCGGCGCGGATTTGCGGCGGCAAGCGCGAACTGACCCGTCGAAGCCGGGCAACATTCTCGAATCACTAGACCCGCCGTGATCACGGCGGGTTTCGCGTTCATTAGCGCTGCTATAATCTCTGCCGTGCAGCACGAGGACGTGGGCGGCGTTGTCGTGCCCAAGATAGGTTTGGGCACTTGGAAGATGGGAGGTGCCTCATCCCCCGATCCTGCGAGCGATCCTGAGTCGCTCGCTGCTCTGCGCTCCGCGCTTGCGCTGGGGTACCATCACTTCGACACAGCGGAGATGTATGCCGATGGCCACGCAGAGGAATTGCTTGGCCGGGCGATCCGTGGAGCGGTGATCCCCCGGGAGGATCTGTTTATCACAACCAAGGTCCTGCCGGAGCACCTGGCGTATGAGCATGTGCTGAGGGCCTGCGAGGGCAGCCTGCGGCGCTTGGGTCTCGAGTACGTGGAATTGTATTTGATCCATTGGCCCAACCCCGGCATTCCGCTCAGCGAAAGCTTCCGGGCGCTCAACAAGCTCGTTGAAAGGGGGCAAGTGCGTCACCTCGGTGTCAGCAACTTCGATCTCCAACTGCTAAAACAGGCAGAACGCCTATCCGAGACTCCGCTCCTCACGAATCAAGTGCCGTACAGCCTTCGCGACCGCTCTTACGCAAAGAACGGCGTGATCGACTACTGCCACCGGCAGGGCATCTTAATCACGGCCTACTCACCGGTCGCGGAAGGGAAGCTGCAGGTGAGCAAGACATTGGCCGCCATCGCGCGGAAGCATGCCGCTACCCCGTATCAAATCGGCCTCGCTTGGCTCGCCATGCAGGGCGGCGTGATTGCCATCCCCATGTCACAAAACGCGCGGCACCAGGAAGAGAATCTCCTTGCCGGGGAAATCCAACTCACTCTGGATGAGATGGCTCAATTGCGTTGATCCGGGTTACAGCCGGAAGGACTTGCCCCTTCAGCACGCCGAAAGGCGGACCTGCCTGAAGCGCTTATAATCCCGAGCATGCCTTCGCGTCTGCAAATTGTCCCGCAAAAGGTCGAGCGGCCAGATCCAACATATCAGCTCGAGCCGCCCTACCGGGTGATCATTCACAATGATGAAGTAACGCCCATGGACTTTGTCATACACATTCTGATGACGGTATTTCAGATCCCGAATCCAACTGCGGCGCACAAGATGTACGAAGCGCACTTCAATGGTTCGGCCTACGTTCAGACTCTTACCCGCCGGGAAGCCAGGCACCGAATCGATCAAGCACACTTTGCTGCCAGGCTTCGGAGTTTTCCCCTCAAGTTTTCCATGGAACCGGAATAAGTGTCACAGCGCCTCGACTCGCTGACCGACATAAACTTGGACGATCTCGTCGGCGCATTCGGATGGCAGTATCATGCTGCGCTGAGAGCCATGGTGCGGCGCCTGTTCCGCGGCGTGGCAAAAAGTTTCGCGCGTGAGATGCTGGAGTTCGACGATAATGCAGGCGAGCACGGTCTGGCGGAAGCCGCCCGCCGGACTGAGCGTCTGCACGTTCTTGATGTGCGCGTGTTTGGTATGGAACGGCTCCCTGCGGGACGTTTCCTGGCGTTGTCCAACCACCCGGGAATGACAGACACGCTGGCGCTCTTCGCTGCGCTCAACCGACCGGATCTGCGGGTTATCGCGCTGGACCGACCATTCCTGATGTCGCTCCCGAACATCAGCGAGCATCTCTTCTACCTCCCGGATCAACCCGGAGAGCGCGTCCGAGTGGTCCGCCAGGTGGCCCGTTACTTGAGAAGTGGTGGTGCGCTGCTTACTTTCCCGGCCGGGCACAATGAGCCGGACCCGGACGTGTATGCAGGGGCCGTCGATTCCCTGAGGTCATGGGTTGATAGTGCGGGCGCCTTCGTCCGGCTTGTGCCGGATACGCCAGTCGTCCCAATTTGCGTGCGCAGTGTAACGTGGCCCAGAACAGCCAATCATCCAATTGCGCGGCTCAGGCGGACGCGTGATGATCAGCAGTTGCTTGGATCAGCCCTGCAACTCCTGGCGCACTTGGCACTGAGGACAAGACCAGTTTCCGTGCGGGTGCAGATAGGACGTCAGATTACTGCTGGAGACCGCACGGTCGTCGATTCAGCGGCCCTTCACAAAGCTGTCCTGGCCGAGATGAAGCAGTTGATTGAGACGCCGCCGCAGGGTGCGGGAGTGAGTGCGCTTTGAAAAACGTGCAGGCACATGGCACGCCGGACGCCGCGCCGTCTGGCAGGGAGGTTTGGCGGACGTGGCTGATTCGCGCCCTGGTGGTGGGCGTCGTCGCGGGGCTGCTTTTTTTGGCGTTGCGCGACGCGCCAGTGTTGGCAATCTGGGCGGTGATGCGCCGACTCCAGGCCTGGCAGGTCGCCCTCGTGTTAGGCATCGACGTGCTCATCTATGTGCTCGTCAGCGCTCGCTGGTGGCTAATCGTACACGCGGAAGACGCGACCGTGGACTTCTTGCCGCTGATCGGTGTCCGACTTGCCGTATTTGCGGTCAGCTACTTCACCGTCGGCCCACAAGTTGGCGGAGAACCCCTGCAAGTGCTCTACCTGCGGCGGCAGTACGGCACGACATATGCCCGCGCCACCGCTTCAGTCATCCTCGACAAGCTGCTGGAATTGCTGGCAAATTTCGTGTTCCTCGTCCTGGGATTCGGGGCAGGCGTTCAATCCGGCCTGCTGCGTCGAGTCGGCGGGTTGGCACCATGGCACATGATCGCACTCTTGGTGCTCCTGGCCTGGCCCGCGGTGCACGTTCTGATGCTCATGCGCGGCCGATATCCGATCTCGGCATTGCTCGGCATCATGCCTGGCGTTCGTCATGATGGGCGGCCGGCGCGTTACGTGCGAGCTTCGGAGCACTTGGCGGGGCAATTCTGCCGACGCCATGCGGGAACCTTGCTTACAGCCATCGGTATCTCGCTGCTCGCATGTGCGGCGGCGGTAATAGAATACCGCTTCATAGCGTCTTTCCTGGGAGTAAACTTGTCGGCTCCGCAGATCGTGGTCGCTTGGACTGTCGGTTGGCTTTCGTTTCTCGTGCCAGTTCCCGGCGGTCTGGGCGCGCTCGAGGCAGGCCAAGTATTGGCGCTGGGCGCATTCGGTGTCTCACAGGCTGCTGCCATCGGTATCGCTCTGGCGATGCGCGGCCGGGATCTTTTGGCGGGAGGCATCGGCACGCTTTGGGGCGCGCGGCTTGTCGTACAATCCAAGTCGCGCTCAGCTGACGTACTCCATGCTGTGGAAGTGTCCGCGAACCAGCCTGCAAGCTGGGAGCCGGGCGCCGCCAAGCCCAAGACTGACTGGGAAAACACTAATGAGTGAAGCGACGATCAAACGCGAGGTAACCGCCCGAATACCGACCCGATATGGAAGCTTCAAGCTCATGTTGTACCGCAGCAATGTGGACGACAAGGAGCATCTCGCCTTCGTCCTCGGAGATGTCAGGGCTCGCGAAGATGTATTGGTGCGGGTCCACTCTGAGTGCTTCACAGGTGACGTGCTGGGATCCGTGCGTTGCGACTGCGGTGAACAGCTGGATCGCTCCATGCAGGCCATTGGGCATGCGCACAGGGGTGCCCTTTTGTACCTTCGCCAGGAGGGTAGGGGAATCGGCCTCCTCAAGAAGCTGCAGGCCTACAATTTGCAGGACGAAGGCTTGGACACGGTTGAGGCGAATCTGCGGCTTGGCCATCGGGCCGACGAGCGTGATTATGGTTTGGCGGCGCTCATCATCCGCGATCTTGGAATAAAATCAATCAATCTGCTCACCAACAATCCAACGAAGATCAGAGAGCTGCGTCGGCTTGGCATTGCCGTGCGTCATCGTACCGCTGTCGAGGTTCCGGCACGGCCAGAGAACCTGGATTACCTGCAAACGAAGGTCCAGCGCATGGATCATCTCATACAGCTCGGCGGACGCTTCCATTTTGGGGAAGACCAGGCCTAGCCCACAGACCCGAAAGGATCGCCGATGCAACTCAAGAGCCGCCAATACTTCATCATCGTTCTCGTTCTCGCGACCGCGTTTCTTCACCTCGGCGCGGCGCTGGATCGCCAGCTCTTCCCTGATGGTCCGGATCCGCTCTTCATCCTGAACAGCCTGGGGTACCTTGGGCTCCTGGGGGCATATTTTCTCCCCCTCGTGTTCTTGCAGCGCATGCACAGGATTGCCTGGTGGGCGCTGTTGGTGTATGTTATCGTGACCATTGCGGCCTGGGTCGTGATCTGGGTAGGCTTGAATGTGATCCAGGGCGGGCAGCCGTTCTTTGGTCACGATTCGCTGTACGGTGTCCCAGCCAAGATCGCAGAGGTGGCGTTGCTCTTCTTGCTCTGGAAAGATAAACCGTAGCGCGCAAGGGCGTCGGGGAATTTCAGCGCCGTGAAACGGAAAGTCCTTTACTTTGTTGCACCGGGCAGGCTGGAGGTCCGCGAGCAGGATGTGCCCGCGCTGGCCGCTCACGAACTGTTGGTGCAGACGACGCTTTCAGCGATCAGCGCTGGAACGGAGATGCTGGTCTACCGCGGACAGTTTCCGCGGGGTCTTTCCGATGCACATGACGCAGTAAGCGGCGGGTTGAGCTATCCCATAGCCTATGGTTACGCCGCCGTTGGGCGTGTGATCCAGGTCGGAATATCTGTCGATCCACGCTGGGAGAATCGGCTTGTATTCGCGTTCCAACCGCACTGCTCCCATTTCGTTGCAGCTCCCGAGTCGGTGATCCCCGTTCCTGAGGACATGCGGCCCGATGACGGCGTGTTCTTGCCCAACATGGAGACCGCGGTCAATCTGGTTCAGGACGCCGAACCGATCCTCGGAGAGCGCGCCCTCGTCCTCGGTCAGGGAGTGGTGGGTCTGTTGACGACCGCGTTGCTGCACGAGTTTCCGCTTGAATGCCTGGTTGTTGCGGATCGCTATGAAATGCGCAGACAGGCCGCGCTGGACTTGGGTGTGAGTTCGGCTCTGGACCCCGCGCTCAGTGGTTTTCGGGAGGCTGCCATGACCGGGGCGGGGGCCGCCGGAGATGGGTACGACCTGACGATCGAACTCACTGGTAGTCCTTCGGCACTGAATGAGGCGATCGAGTTGACTGGATTCAGCGGGCGGGTTGTGATTGGCTCATGGTATGGCGAGAAAGAAGGCGCCATTGCTCTTGGACGCAAGTTCCATCGCTCTCGCATCAGACTGATCTCTTCTCAAGTGAGCACCATCTCGCCAGCGCTTACCGGACGCTGGGACAAGTCAAGACGGTACGACGTGGCCTGGAAATCAGTGAGATCCATTCGGCCCGCGCGGTGGATTACTCAGCGGGTCCCGTTCGAGGATGCCGCCCGCGCTTACCAGGTGCTTGATGAACTCCCTGAGCGGACCATCCAGATAGTCCTGGCCTATTGATGGAGCTACTGAGTGTGACCCTCGCACCGCGGAGGCACGTATGTACACTCTAGCAGTACGCCGCGAGTTTATCTCGAGGCACTTCTTGATCGGCGGAGACTGGGGTCCGGAAAACAATCCCAACTCACATCGATACATCCTCGAGCTGCAGCTCAAGGGTGCCGAGTTGGACTCACACGGGTACCTTGTGGACATCGTGGATGTTGAAAAACACTTGGACTCGGTGGTGGACTACTACCGCGAAAAAATGCTCAACGATCTGCCGGAGTTCAAGGGCTTGAACCCGAGCCTGGAGCACTTCGCCCGCATCCTGGCGACATCGCTGAGCGAGCGGATTCGCGCGCGGAATATCGACGTGCTCAAGATCATCCTTTGGGAATCCGAGACCGCTTGGGCCGCGTATCGGGTCCAGAGGTCTGCCACTTAGCGGGGCATCTCGCTCGAGGCACAATCCGGTACTGTTGGGCTTCCCTGGAATGAAGATCGGGTTGGTCATCTACGGGTCAATTGATTCCGTTAGCGGGGGCTACCTCTATGACCGCATGTTGGTTGCCCGCCTGAGGCAGAGTGGCGACACGGTCGACGTCATTTCACTTCCTCAACGTGCATACGCACTGCACCTCGCGGGCAGTCTTGGGATTCGCCTGCCGCGCGAGTACGACATCTTAATTCAGGATGAGTTGTGCCACCCCTCTTTGCTGCTTGCGAACGTGGCGCACGATACCTGTCCGATCGTCAGCATCGTGCATAACCTTCGCTCTTCGGAACGGCGACCGGGATGGCAGAATGCCTGGTATCGACGGCTTGAGACCCGGTACTTGGCGTCCGTCGATGGCTTCATCTTCAATTCGCTGGCGACCAAGAATTCAGTTGTGGGGCTGGCCGGGCTGCCTAAACCGTGCGTGGTAGCGGTCCCGGGTGGTGACCGGCTTGGCGGATGCCGCGCGGAACAGATTCGTCTTCGCGCGGTTGAAGGCGGGCGTCTGCGGCTTGTGTTCCTGGCAAACGTGACGGAGCTGAAGGGACTGCAGGTCCTGCTGGATGCCCTGGGGCAGTTGCCTCCTGAGGGGTTTTCCCTCGACGTCGTCGGTTCCTGTGATGTTCAGCCCGGCTATGCCCGCAAGATGATGTCGATTGCTTCAGGTCTTAAGGTTCGAATCGTTTTCCATGGTGTGCTCGACCTCTCGCCGCTGGAGGCAATCTTGCGAGGCGCACACGTTCTGGTCGTGCCGTCTTACTACGAGGGTTTTGGGATTGCCTATCTGGAAGGCATGGCTTACGGCCTGCCAGCTATCGGAACAGCCGTCGGCGCTCTGCTCGACTGGGTCTCGCACGGTAAGAACGGATATCTGATCCCCGTCGGCGATTCCGCAGCCTTAGCCCAGTGCTTGCGCCAGCTTGCCTCTGACCCGAACCTGGTGGCACGCATGGGCGTCTCTGCTCGGCAATATTTCGAGTCGCAACCTACCTGGGCGCAATCCACGGAGGCCATCAGGGATTTCTTGATCGGAATACTGCGCGGGTGGGTATCAGGGAAACATTAGGGCCGCCAGGAGGACTGCGGAGAAAACGCCAAAGCCCGAACAGGCCGCATTGACCAAGTCGTTGTTAAGCCACTTCCAGCCGCGAACATGAATTG
>JBGPAT010000082.1:0-9399 GCA_041480885.1 Anaerolineae bacterium | reverse complement strand
TCCTGGAGGAAAGCATGTCCAAACTCGATTGGCTCACGCAAGAGCTTCAAGGCCTGAAAGATCAGGGACTCTACAACCGCATCCGCACCATTGGTTCAGCGCAGGGCGCACGTCTGGTGGTCGACGGCAAGGATGTACTGAACTTCTGCTCCAACAACTATCTCGGACTCGCCAACCATCCCAAGGTTGTCGAGGCTGCGAGGCAGGCCACCAAGAAGTACGGCGTCGGCCCGGCGGCGGTGCGCTCGATTGCCGGCACAACGGACTTGCACATCGAACTGGAAAAGCGGCTCGCCCGGTTCAAGGGTGCAGAGGATGTAATCACGTTCCAGTCAGGTTTCAGCGCCAACCTGGGCGCAATTGCCGCACTGGTCGCCAAAGAGGATGTGATCTTCTCCGATCAACTCAATCACGCCTCCATCATCGACGGCTGCCGCCTCTCGGGCGCGCGCATAGTCGCGTATGAGCACAACGATCCGGCTGCCCTCGACGCCGCCATCCAAGAGAACGCCGGTACGTATCGCCGCGCCCTCGTGGTCACCGACGGCGTGTTCAGCATGGACGGCGACATCGCACCCCTGCCCGCCCTCTACCAGATCGTGCACAAGTATGATCTGATGTTCATGGTGGATGATGCCCACGGCGAGGGCGTGCTGGGCAAGGGCGGCCGCGGCATCGTGGACCATTTCGGCCTGCATGGCAAAGTGGACATCGAGATCGGCACTCTGTCGAAGGCCTTTGGCGTCGTCGGCGGACTTGTAGCGGGTGATAAAGTCATCGTCGAGTGGCTCCGACAGCGCGGGCGCCCCTTCCTGTTCTCTTCAGCTGTGACCGCGCCGGACGCGGCCGCTTGCATCGCCGCCATCGACCTGCTGGAGGCATCCACCGAGCTGGTGGACCGACTGTGGGACAATGCCAGATACTTCAAAGCCGAGATGAAGAAACTGGGCTTCGACACGGGCGTGAGTGAGACGCCCATCACGCCGGTCATGCTTGGCGAGGCACCGCTTGCGCAACAGTTCAGCCGCGAATTATTCGAGAACGGTGTGTTTGCAATGGCACTAGGATTCCCGACCGTCGCCAAGGGAAAGGCCCGGATACGCGTCATGATCTCCGCCGCACACGAGCGCGACGATCTGGGGCAGGGACTGGAGGCGTTTGCAAAGGTGGGAAAGAAACTGGGAGTCGTCAACTAGGAGCGAAGCGCTTGCGAGCCGCTGAACGCAAATCTCCTGCGTGAGGAGGCCCTGAGATGCCGCCACAGGGTGGGCGAAGCCTGAATCGATGACTTTCGTCCCTTATCAGGGGCTTCCCGATTGGGTATGATTTTCCCATCGGCGCCAGAAACTCAAAGTCGTAGCCGCGACTTTCCCCCCACAAGCGGTCCAATTCATTTACGACAGGCAGCCTCAATCTCGAAGATGAGGACACTATGTCGCACACCCCCATCGAAAACACTAAGACTCACTCGTCAGACCCATCGGTAGACCGAGCGCAGCTCACAAGGTATGCGTGGCTATCGATTCTGGCAGCGGTGCTGACTATCGGCATCAAGACGCTGGCGTTCTCGCTCACGAATTCGGTCGGCCTGCTGTCGGATGCAATGGAATCTGGCGTCAACCTGATCGCGGCATTAATGGCGCTGGCGATGCTCACGGTTGCCGCGCGGCCGCCCGATGAGGAGCATGCCTTCGGCCACAGCAAAGCCGAGTACTTCTCAAGTGGCGTCGAAGGAGCATTGATCCTGGTGGCTGCCGCCAGTATCACCTGGACCGCCATCAGCCGACTATTGGCGCCTCGCCCCCTGGAAGCCCTGGGGCTGGGTCTCGGATTGTCGGTAGTAGCTTCGCTGATCAACTTCGGAGTAGCTTACAAACTGCTTCAGGCCGGAAAGCGCTACCAATCCATTACGCTTGAAGCGGACGCGCGTCACCTCATGACAGATGTCTGGACTACCGCAGGAGTCCTGGCGGCGCTCGGCGTGGTCACGCTGACCCGCTGGCAGATCCTGGATCCACTCATCGCCATCGGTGTTGCCATCAACATCGTGTGGTCAGGAACCGCTCTCATCCGGCGGTCGATCCTGGGATTGATGGATACCGCCATTCCGGCCGCGGACCTGGTGCGAGTCACGGAAATCCTGGGCAGGCAGGCGGCGCGAGACCTGCAATATCACGATCTGCGCACCAGGCAATCGGGGTCCCAGCAGTTTATTTCATTTCACGTGCTGGTCCCCGGCAAATGGACTGTCCAGCGCGGGCACGACCTGCTGGAAACAATCGAGTCCGAGATTCGGACGGCGCTGCCGCTGGCTGTAGTTAGCACGCACTTGGAACCAGTAGAGGATCCGGCAGCTTGGGAAAATGCAATCCCGAAACGCCATGCCAAGCCGAAACCATGATGTCTGCGGCGCATGCAGCCACATGGTTGGACCACGCGCGTTGCGCCGCACTCAGGTTCCGCTTTCGACTGACGGATCAGGCAGGAAATGACTTCAGAGCGTCTTCAAGATTCGGATAAATCGGAATGTTGCTCAGGAATCCGGCAATATTCAGGACATAGTAGATGTTGGGGGCAGCTGCGGCCAATTTGAAGTAGGCCGACTTGTACGGCTCGCCGCGCTTCCCGTCTTTCCAGGCTTCAATTTCCTCGGTGGGTGTAAACAACCTGTAGATACCGTTCAATGCTCCCAAGCCCGCGCTTGTGATCATTTCAAGCCGTTGCAGATCGATCAGGAGAAAACGCGTGCCTGCGGCAAGTTCCAGCTTGGCTGCCTCCACGAGGGTATCGTGCGTCTGCCCGTCCAGCTTGCCAGTCAAGTGAAGGATTACGACGCGGCCCGGGGTCTTGGTAATCGTCAACATATCAGCCATTGTCTGCCTCCAATCTGTCATCCACCCGGCAAATCATGCGTGGCTTGATTATCGCTCAACTCCGGACAGCCTGAGAGAGTCGCGGAAGCAGCCCATGCCGGCTTGCCCACTCGGTTGCACCCATACCCGCGAGATGGTTGGATAACATTCCCTCGCGGCCAGCAATTCTGCCTCAGGGCAACCGCCTCGGCCGCGCAAACGCTCTGACAGGAAATGTTCCCACTCCCTGGAACTTCGGGGGTACGGCGCTGAAGGCGCAACTATCATCAGGGACTTTGCCAAGATTGCAGAGGTGTTCCACGATCAGGATCTCTGCTCTCAGGAGGATCGAATGTGCCAGCCTGGATTTGCCGCGCGTATCGTCAATGTTCATTGAATCGATCCCCACCAGCTTCACGCCGGATTCCCGCAGGAATGCGGCAGCTTCCTCACTGAGAAATGGGTGGTTCTCGAAGTATCGGTCGGTTGCCCAATTCTCATCCCAACCTGTGTGAATCAGCACGGCTTTATTCCGAAGCTCCCGTTCCTTGAAGAACTCGGCGGTCACTTCGAGCCCTCTTTGGTAGGGAGCGCGAACCACGATCCCTTCCAGATCGGCGAAGGCCGCAATTTCCACCTCGGACAGGTCCTTGCCATCCGCGTAGCGATGGAACGGGCAATCTACGTAGGTGCCGGTGTTCGCGATCATCTCGATATTGCCGATCTGGAACTCCGTGCCAGCCTCGTAGCGATCACGGGAAGCTTCGCGGCTCAGATAGTCACAGATGATGGGAGCAGGCAAGCCCTTGTAGGTGACCAGCCCATCGTAGATCACGTGGCTCAGATCGATGTAATCCGGCGGTGGTGCGGGACGGTCGCTGGGCTGGCGCTTGTGTCTCTCGGCGATGATCGTTTTGTTGCGAATGCGGACGCTGCCCACCATCAGCAGCCGCATATCGGTGACAATGGCATCCGCCAGGTCCTTGTCAGAAATGTCGTCGCCGGGGATGTCCAGGCGAAAATCCTGCCCCTGTATGCCGCCGCCATTGATGAAGTCGATCTCGAAGTCAAACTTCACGCGTTTGTCCATACGATGCTCCCACGAAGGCTCGACCAATGAGCCGCCGACAGGGGTTCATGTCCGTCCGGAGCGGGCACATTGGAACAGTGCCCCTCTGCATCTGGCGCGCTTTCACGTGCTCTGCAACGGATGCGCCTACTCAGCCGCTGCGCCCTGAATCTGTATCCTTTCCCACTCGACGAGGCTCTGATCCATCTCCCGCTCTACACGGGTGTACTCCTCGCCGAGCCGGGCGACCTCAGCCCCGTCCGCGGGTGGATTCTCAAGGGCTGCGTTCAGGAAGGCCAGCCTCGATTCGAGCGCGGCGATTTTGTTCTCCAGCTCCTGCAATTCGGCGACCCTTCTTCTCTCATCCTTGGTGCGTGCGTTTCTGGACTCGCGCGAGCCGGGAGGCGCAATCCGTGCAGCGCGACCACCTATCGGAATGGATGTGGCCGCTGACTGGTTTGCGGCTGAGCGGGCCGCAAGTCTTTCCATGTCGGCTTTCATCTCCGAGTAAGTGCCCTTGAATATCGTCAGATGATTCTCATCGGGATCGATCTCCCAGATCTGAGTGCCCAGCGCATCCACCAGATACCGGTCGTGCGTGACCAAGAGAATCGTGCCCTCGTAGGCGTCCAACACGGCCTGCAAGACCTCCTGAGACGGGATATCCAGGTGGTTGGTGGGCTCGTCCAGCAGGAGCAGGTTGGTGTCCTGCAAGGCGAGTTTCGCCAGCGCGAGACGTCCGCGTTCGCCGCCTGAAAGCATGGACACTTGCTTGAAGACATCGTCACCAGAGAAGAGATACCGGCCAAGATAGTCGCGCGCATGAAAGGGCAGCATGCCCGGCGCGGCCGCTAGAACTTCATCCAGCACCGATTTGGCGGGGTCGAGCCCCTCATGCGCCTGCGCAAAATACCCGACATGCAGGCTTGCCCCGAGAATCACTTCGCCGGCCAGCGGTGTCACTTCACCCAAGATGGTTTTCAGGAAGGTGGACTTGCCGGCTCCATTCGGACCGATCAGGGCCGCGCAATCTGTCCGCCGCAGCTCAATGTCCGGAGCGTGGAAGAGCAGTCTGCCCGGATAGCCCACTTCCAGGTCCCGCGTGCGGATCACCAGATCACCCGAACGCCGCGTTGAACGCAGGTGCAGCGCCAGATCAGGCATGGCCCGCCGCGCCGGCCGCAGCCCCCGCACCCGCTTCTCAGCCTCCTCGACGCCGAAAGGGCTGGTGGTCGTATCCACATCCAACTGGGACCAGCTGGTGCTGACGACTGTTTCCATGCCGACCTGTTCGATCGCCTGAACGATACGGGTCAGCCGGCGGAGCTTGCCCTTGGCTTGCTGCACGTTCTGCCCTGAGATGTTCCTCTTGATGTACTCCAGGTCTTTGAGGAGTTTGTCGCGCTCCGCCTCAAAGACTTCGAGGCGATGATTCCACCGGTTCTCGCGCTCCTGCAAGTAGGTGCTGTAGTTTCCGCGGTAGAACTCAGTGCCGTTCACGGCCATTTCGAGTAATGCATTGCAGGCATGATCCAGGAAGTACCGGTCGTGCGAGACGATCACCGCAGAGCCGTCCCACTGGCTCAGATAGCCCTCGAGCCATTCGACGGCGGCAACGTCGAGATGATTGGTCGGTTCATCCAGAAGCAGCAGATCGGGATCGGAGAGCAACAGCTTGGCCAGATAGGCGCGCGTCCGCTGTCCCCCGGAGAGATGATCGAGGGACAACTCGAAATCCGAAGACGCAAAGCCAAGCCCCGTAAGCACCTGCTTGATCCGGGTCTGATACACATACCCGCCGTGCCGCTCAAAATCCTCCTGCAGCGCACCGTAGCGGGTCAAAGCCCGCTCACGCTTCACCGGATCGGACATTTCGCCCTCAAGTTTCTCAAGCTCCTTCTGCTGGCGGATCAGATCCTGGAACACGTCCACACACGCATCCCAGACGCTTCCTTCCAGCTGAAAGTCCGCTTCCTGAGGTAGATAGCCAATGCGCAGGGATTTGGCCCGCGTCACCTTGCCCGACGATGGCTCTTCAAGCCGCACCAGGATGCGCAGAAGCGTGGTCTTGCCTATGCCGTTGGGGCCGACCACCGCCAGGCGCGCGCCCTTCGCGATGGAAAACGACACATCGCGGAATACGTCCTCCGCGCCGAAGGATTTCGATAGGGATGTTGCAGCGATCAATGACATGGATTGAGAGCCACCGGCAGGTCAGCGGCGCACCCCCGCGTTACGTGCACGGATGCGAGGATCTGGCTACGGCTTTATGCCACAAAACAATTCATTCACGTACGTTTGCGCCGCCGCTGGCAGTGGATAACCATAATGTGCCATCGCATTCAGGTTTTGACAAGCCTGCTGCCTGTACAGCTTCTCGGTATTGATGCGTGTGGCAATTTCCTTGACCCGCTGCAAGTCGCCGGTGTAGGCAGCGGCCTGCAAGAATGGCATCCATTCAATTTGGTCATTGGGATGGAGACCAAGAGTCCCGGCCTGGTCCTGTATCCCAGCCACTTCGGTCCATTGCCCTTGCTGGCTGGCGAGGGCGGCCTTTTCGAAGTAGAAGCACCAGCCGTGCTTTGGCACGGCGCCGAAAAGAAGGGTCGGTAGGGCCGCGTTCGCGCCCGACATGGCCACCTGATCAACGCGCGAGAACGGAGCCAACAAACGCAAGGCCGGATCATCAGACAGCGACAGAATCGGCCAGCGGCCATCGATCACGCGAACGCAGGAAGTCTCATCGGGCTGGCTGAGGATGAGGACCTGGTCGAAATTAAGCGTCATGGAATGAGCACGATACGTGCTTTCCTCGGCGTCATGACCGACCACAATATTGTTGAAGGTCAAGTAGTCCTGAGTCAGCGCCGAGACTGGAGCATGGACGGGAATCTGCGTTTGCCGTTGTGAATGGTATATGTAGTCAGCTGGACCCCAGACGATGTCTGTATCGTCTCCATAGTCGAGGTGCGGGTAGTAGGCAACCAAAGTCGTTCCCGGCGCAATGGAAGGGGCGCGCCACGCCATTTGTTGCCAGAAATTCGAGATGATCCGTTCTTCATGCAATGCGTTCGCGCCGAGACCCTGATGGGTCAGGGCGCTGAGCATCACGAGGACACTCAATGCACCAGCCCGGGCACCGGAACTCGGAACCCATGAAACCAGACCTGAGACCAGGAAAACAAGTCCCAGCGAGGCAGGCAGCGCATAGTGCGAGAAGTTTGGAAAAGTGATCTGCCTGTTGGCAGCGATGACCGGCAGAATGCCCAGGATTAGGCCCAAGAATCCCAGGACCATTGCCTGCCTTGACCAAGTTGACTGCTCCGTGTCCGGGTTGGGACCATTTGGTGAGCGCAGAGCAAGCCAGCCCGCGAGTCCCGCCAGGAGCGCGAGCAGCAAGCCGAGCAAGATGTCGCGCACAGAATTCGAGAAGAAGTTGCTCATCAGCGGGACGACCCAGGCCGAGAATGTCACATTGATGAAGCTCAGCAGGAAGCTGACGAACCAGTGAAGGCCGGTTGTCGCAGGCTCTGTCACGAGTCCACCGAGCTGGGCTCCGAGGTCCGTCGCTCGCCGCTGGCTGCTGAAAACCACGAAGCGCCAGAACAGGAAAGCTGACGGGATGATCAAGTACGGCAGCCAATTCCGAAGAGCGAGGGCGATCCGTTTTCCGAACGTATGGACTTCGCGGGCATCGATGACGAGATACACCACCAGCAGGCGGATGACCTCCATTCCCGCCGCATATTCCACCAGGGCCAGATAGATCCACCCAGTGGCGATGGCGCCGAGAACGCAGATCGTCCGAATAGTTGAGCGTCCGAGGCGAAGTGCCTGGACGGTCAATGCCAGAGACACAACCATGAGCGCTGCGCTGGCTACCATGGGCTGGTACTCAACACCCGAAACCCACCAGGTGAACCCGGGGTAAATGGCAAACAACAGGCCGGCAGCCATCCCCGCCTGGCGCTGGCGGGGCCACAACAACTCGGACAACCACACAACGCCTAGGCCGCCGACCAGCCGCCAGAAGTACATTGCAAGATGATATGGCAGCGGGGACATCCCGAACACGGCATAGTAGATTTCGAAGAAAGGGCCCCGGGCGGGGCGGTCGCTCGCAAACAGTGCGCGGAAGATCCCGGCGGGACCTACGAGCGCATCATAGGCGTAGTACCAATCGTCCCGGTAGTATGTCAACCGTATGGAATACGGCAAGTACGTCAGCGCCACGACCAGCGCGAACAGAATCAGCCTTTTCCATGGACGATCGATAAGAGCGTTCAGCATGCGAGGATTATATACAGAAACGGGCGGACTGCTCCGCCCACTCACCCGTGTCGATTCAGCTCCAAACTCATCCCGTGAAATTCTGAAGCGCGAGCCTCAGGCGCCCCTCCACGTCCTGCGGGGCATCTTTTGGCAATGCCTGAATGGCGGTCTGGGCCTCGACCACTGAGTAGCCCAGGGCTGTAAGCGCGGCCAGTACTTCACCATCTGTGTCCGACAGCGCCGCTACTCTCGCCAGTGCATCGCCTGGCTTGAGCCGGTCATGCAGGTAGAGCACGATTTTCTGAGCCGTTCTCTTGCCTACGCCGGGCACCTGGCTGAGAATCGCGCTTTCTTCGGACCATACAGCGCGCTGGACGCTATCGAGCGTGAGCGTGGAGAGCACCGAGAGCGAGACCTTAGGTCCCACGCCGTCGACGCCTAGAAGCATGTTGAACAGGTCGCGCTCGGACTGAGACTCGAAACCATACAGGCTGAGCGCATCTTCACGGACCACCAGGTGGGTATACAAGAAGACCCCCTCACCGATCTTCATCCGGGCGCGCAGCGGAGCGGGAACGAAGACCCGCAACCCCACGCCGCCGACCTCCACGACAATGGAGCTATCTTCGATTTGAGCGATCTCACCGCGCAACGTTGCGATCATGACTGCATACTTTTACCACAAAGGACGGGCAATCCGAAATATCGCAATTACGCCCTGACGGCTAGTAGCGTTTGGTATGCAAATGCGTGATGGCGATCGCCAGTGCATCGGCTGCGTCGTCAGGTTTGGGAATCTCAGGCAGCAGCAGCAACGTGCGCACCATCTCCTGGACCTGACGCTTGTCCGCCGCGCCATACCCGACCACGGCCTGCTTAACCTCGTTGGGAGTGTACTCAGCCACATCGAGACCCGCTTCGGCCATGGCCAGCAGGACCACGCCGCGTGCCTGCCCCACAGCGATGGCGGTCGAGATATTGCGCTGGAAAAACAACTTCTCCACCGCGCAGGAATCGGGACGGTGGAGCGCGAGCAGGTTTTTGAGATCGCGGTAGAGCATCAGGAGGCGCTGATGAGCGGGCGCACTGGGCGGGGTTAGCACGACGCCGAACGTGACGGCCTCGAGCGCGCCCTCTTCAGTCAGCCGGACAACACCGTAGCCGGTGGTCGCCGTTCCCGGATCAATCCCCAAAACCAGAGTCATG
>JBGPAT010000081.1:0-9456 GCA_041480885.1 Anaerolineae bacterium | reverse complement strand
TCCTGGACGCCCGCGCCCTGCAGCGCCGCCGCGCTTTCTCCGTGCTGCCGGCCATCCTGTTCATCGCCGCCATTCTCTACGTGATCGCCTGGCAAGTCACGGATGTAAAGTTGAACCGGCTGGTGGAGCGCTTCGAGGATGCCCGCAAGGTCTCCACCAACCTGCTTAACCCCGATATCGTCACGATCTCCATCAATGGTCAAGACCAGATCTGCGCATGGGCCTGTGCGTATCAGGTTGTCGGCGACCTTCTTGCGGGCCGCTCACCTGCCGGCACCCTCCGCCTAAGCGACAATGTGCTGGACATTGTCGGCAGGGTGAAGATACTGCCGGCTCCCAGCTGGCAGGTGAGCCTCGGCTTGGCGGCGCCTGGCAGCAAGGTCAACACATTTGTGGCCGGCTCGATGATCGAGACGATAGCCATGGGGCTGATGGCGACCATCTTCTCGACCATCCTGGCCGTGCCGGTCAGTTTCCTGGCCGCGCACAATATCATGTCCCGCGTTCCCGGCGGCACGGCCATCTACTATGTAGCGCGCCTGATCCTCAATGTGGTGCGTGCCATCGACACGATCGTGTGGGGGCTTATCGTCATCGTGTGGGTAGGCTTGGGCACGTTCGCGGGCGTGGTCGCGCTGACCATCCATTCCATCGCGGCGCTGGGGAAACTATTCTCTGAAGAGATCGAACACATCGATCCCGGGCCGGTCGAGGCCGTGACCGCCACGGGCGCCAATCTGATCCAGACCATCAGCCACGCAGTCATCCCCCAGGTCATCCCTTCCTTTCTCTCCTATTCGCTCCTGCGCTGGGACATCAACATGCGCTCGGCGACCGTGATCGGCTTTGTAGCCGGCGGAGGGATCGGTTTCTTTGTGGTTGAAACCACTCGCATGGGCGCTTACCAGCAGTACGCGGCTGCGCTTTGGGCGGTAGCTGCCGTCATCATCCTGGTGGACTATGTCAGCGCCAGGTGGCGCGAGAGCATCTTGAGCGATCAGCCAAAGGCCAACACATCCGGCGGCCGCCCCATGCTCAGGACCTTGCGTACTGCCATCTATGTCATCCTGGGCCTGGCCGCTTTCATCTACTGCTGGGATCTGGCGGAGATCAGCATCAGGAGCTTCCTCAACCCCGGCAAGAACTTCGGCCGCCTCATCCTGGATTTTGTGAGCATTGATCTCTCTCCCGCAGTGCTGCAGGTCGTGGTTCAGCAGATGCTGGTCACCATTTTCCAGGCCATGCTGGCGACGACGCTGGGCGCCCTGATCGCGCTGCCGTTCAGCTTCCTGGCCGCTAAGAATCTAACGGGTCGCAGCCGGCTGCTGATCTGGCTGTACTATATCAGCCGGGCCATACTCAACGTCTTGCGCTCGATCGAAGCGCTGCTCTATGTGGTCATCTTTGTCTTCTGGGTCGGCATCGGCCCGTTTGCCGGCATGCTGGCGCTGGCGATCACCTCCTTTGCGCTGATCGGTAAGCTCTTCTCAGAGGCGATCGAGAACATTGACCCAGGTCCGATCGAAGCCATTACGGCCACAGGCGCGGACCGCTTGCAGGTCATCAGCTATGGCATCCTGCCGCAGATCGTCCCGCCGTTCGTTTCGTATCTCCTGTATCAGTGGGACATCAACGTGCGCATGGCGACGATCATTGGCTTTGCCGGCGGCGGCGGCATAGGCCTGACGCTCACGACGTTTTTTGGATCGCTGCAATACCACAAGGCCGGGACGGTCGTGGCCTTCATCGTGGTCGTGGTCGCGCTCATGGATTTTGCGAGCGCCAAGCTCAGGCAAGACCTCATCTAGCCGCCCCCTAGGCGCGGGGCCATCCACCACCAGCCACTCCACGATCGCGAATCCCAAATCCTAAATCGTATATTGATATAATCCTGCACGTGCTTAAGCAGCTATTGAAGTTCCTGCGCGCCCTGCTCATGGCGCTCGCGGCGCTCGGATTGCTGGCGCTGCTTGTGCCGCGCCTCATCACCACCGTCTACGCCTGGTCGCGCATCTACAACGTCACCACTGCTCCGACAGCCCGTGTGGCGATTGTCTTCGGCGCAGGCTTGACGCGCGGCGGCCTGCCGACACCAATTTTGCGCGACCGCGTCGAGACCGCGGCCGAACTCTACTTTGCAGGCAAGGTAGAGAAATTGCTTCTGAGCGGCGACAACGCTTCGCTGGACTATAGCGAGCCCAAGGCCATGCGCGATTACGCGCTCAACCTCGGCGTCCCATCCGATGCACTGGTGCTCGACTACGCCGGCCAGCGCACCTACGATACCTGCTACCGCGCTCGGGCCATTTTCGGGGTCGACGCAGCCTTGCTCGTCACCCAGGGCTGGCATCTGCCGCGCGCGTTATTCACCTGCAACGCTCTCGGTCTCAAGGCGGCAGGCGTGGAAGCCGTCAACCGGCACTACTGGCCTGTGATGCTGATGATCTGGAACCTGCGCGAGCAGGTCGCGACTGCCGGCGCACTGGTGGATCTCTACGTCAGCCGCCCCGTGCCCGTGCTGGGTCGCCCCGAGCCGATCTTTCCGCCGACGGCACACATCCCCTTTGTCCGCCTGAACGCGAGAGGGTTACACTAATCCTCTATGCCCTCTGGCCTGGGCTGGGTGCAGGCGCACATGTAGAGAGAGTACTCAGCCATGACCCGTGACCAAGCGCTGGCCCTTGTCCGTGAATTCGTGAAGAACGAAGGCCTTGTCCGCCACATGCTTTCGGTCGAGGCCTGCATGCGTCTGTATGCCGAAAAGCTTGGCGAGGATGAGGAGACCTGGGGTCAGCTGGGCCTGATCCATGATTTCGACTGGGAGATCCATCCCACACTGACCGAGCACCCGCTGAAGGGCGCATCCATCCTGCAAGAACGCGGGATATCCGAAGAGCTGATCCAGGACATCCTGAGCCACGGCGTGGACACCGGCGTGCCGCGCGACACGCAGCGCCGCAAAGCGCTGTATGCGTGCGACGAGATCACGGGGTTGGTCACCGCCGTCGCGCTGGTGCGCCCCTCGCGTTCCCTCCTGGACCTCGAAGCCTCATCCGTCAAGAAGAAATGGAAAGACAGGGCCTTTGCCGCCGGCACAGACCGACATGAGATGGAGCAGGCCGCCCAGGAGTTCGGCATTGAACTCTGGGAGCACGTCGGCAATGTCATCATCGCGATGCGCCGCATCGCGCCGGAACTAGGCTTGGTGGGGAACGTGCAGCCATAGCCAAATGCTCGGTGAGCATCGAGCATCCCTGGCACGATCGGGGAACATTGTGCTTCCAGAAGTAAGAGCCCTCATAGAGCGTTTCCGGTTCAAGCCGCTTCCCGTTGAAGGGACTCTGTTCGCAAGCACATATCGTTCGGAAAAGGAATTCGACGGCGGCAGCCTCTTGATGGTCATCCTGTTTCACGCTGCGTTCAATTTCACGACCGGCTGCAGTGCGTGCAAGACCGGTTCGATCTCCGCCATAATCAGCACCCTCGTCATGGTATGGGCGGTCGTGGTTCTTTTCTGGTTCAAGGCAGCAAATCTATCCCGCAGTCCAATGCAGGTCATTTGAACGCTGAGGGGCACGTGACGGATCACGAGACTCTGGTTGACACGCGGCCTGATTCCTTCAAGACAGTCCGGCGGAAGATAGAACTCGGGCTGGCTTGCGGCGTGATGTTACTAGGCGTGCTTGCCTGCGGGCCACTTCTCTTCGAGCCCAGACTTGCGCCGACCTCCACACCTCGGCCAATCGCCAGCGTCGATGATTTGCGCTTCAAGGACATTGAAACAGGCCGGCGATTCCGCGCCTTGGATCGCTGCATCAAGAACATGATTGATGCTTCCTGGCGGACGACATCCTATCAGTTGCGGGGGAATTTCTACGAGTCCAGCTGGTGCCGGGGAGCCGGCGCCCGCTCAGATGCCAGGCCGCAGGCTCGGACTTCGAGCGCTGCGATCAGCAGGTTATCAAATTGAACACTCTGTTCTACGACCAGGACTATCCGCAGGTCTTCGGCCTGGGGTTTCAGGCTCTGTGGGTGCCAAAGACGGCGGGTTGGGGAGCATCGTATTCCTTCGCCGAGAACGGCGATGGCATCGTGGGTGACGGATGGGGAGTGGCTTTTCCCGAATACACGCCACCCCCCGCACCTCCCGAGACGACTGTCAACCTGGGGTGGAAGTACGGCTACACCATCTACGGTCCCGATCGAACGACATTCGAATACTCATCAGATCTCCCCCTGCGAGAGGATCTGGCACTCTACCTATCAGCGCCGCAGGCCATGCGTGATCGTGGATTGGTAGGACTCCTGGCCCTGGCGCAAAAGGTGGATCAAGCCATCAATACACACCAGGTCAATACCTGCGACTTGGGGCCATACCTGGGGAGAGGATTGCCGCCAGCGTGCACACCGCGACCGCTAACGCTTGGCGAAGAAGCCGCGGAGGGCCTCCGGGCCGAGGCGTACTTTGCGAACCAAGAGAAGCTGCTGGGCGACTACTATCAGGAGATGTATGCGGCATGGATGATGGCTTTTCCATTGGATCGCTGCTGGCCGTAAGTGAATCCGGTTGGGTGGTGAAAGCCTGCAGAGCAAAAAATCTGCAATCCAGAATCTGCAGTCGAAAATCTCAGATCACTCAGCCCCTCTTCTTCAGCCAATCCAACAACTTCTTCGTCGGCCAGGCGTTGATCACGTCTTCCTTGGTGAGCCAGGCGCGCCGCGCGGTGGCCACGCCATAGAACAGCATATCCAGGTCCGCCTCGGAGTGGGCATCCGTGTTGATGCTGATGGGAATGCCCAATTCCTTCGCCCGGCGCGCATGCACATCGTCCAGATCGAGCCGCGCCGGATGAGCGTTGATCTCCATCGCCACGCCTGACTCAGCAGCCGCCTTGAACAGCACTTCCATATCCAGGTCCGCCCCCTCGCGGTCAGGGATCAGGCGGCCCGTCGGATGCCCGATGATGTCCACGTTCGGATTGCGGATGGCACTCAACATGCGGTGCATTGATTTTTCGCGCGGCTGCCTCAGCGAGGTGTGCAGCGAGGCCAGCACCAGGTCCAGGCTCGCCAGGAAGTCATCGGGGTAATCGAGCTTGCCGTCAGCTTTGATCTCGACCTCGGTCGCGTGCAGCACGAGGATGCTGTCGCCCAGTTCCTTCTGCACCTTCTTGATCTCTGCCGCCTGCCTCTTGTGATCCGCCACGCTCAGCCCCCCGGTCACACCCAGGCTGAGAGAGTGATCCGTGAAGGCGATCACCTTCATGCCGCGTTTGGCGGCGAGGCGCGCCATCTCAAGCATCGACAGCTTGCCATCGCTCCACGTGGAGTGCACCTGCAGGTCCGCGTGGATGTCCTTGATTTCGATCAGCTTCGGCAGCTTGCCGGCTTTGGCGGCCTGCACTTCACCGCGGTCCTCGCGCAGCTCAGGCGGGATCCATGGCAGGCCCAGCGTCGCGTAGACCTCTTCCTCGGTCGCGCACAGGATCTCGCGCTGCCCTTTGACCTTCGTGAGGGCATGTTCTGAAAGGGACAGTCCCTTGGTGAGCGCCAGCTCACGCAGCCGGACGTTGTGATCCTTGGAGCCGGTCGCATACTGCAGCGCCGTGCCAAACCTGTCCGGCGGATGCACCCACACCTGGGCGCGCGTGCCGTCGCTGAATTCTATGCTCGACTTGGTCACGCCCTTGCCAAGCACGCGGATCACGCCGGGCAATTTCGTGAATGCCTCCATCACCGGCCTTGAGTCTTTAGCTGCCACCAACACATCAATGTCGCCGATCGTCGAACGCATCCGTCGCAGGCTTCCAGCTGGCTCAGCCACCACGACCCCCTTGACCTGCTTTAGTTGACCGCAAATTTGGTGCGCCAATGGCCAGGCACGCCCCAGCGGGATGCGCCCCGATCGCCGCCCAAGCGATTCGATTCCCGCCAGGATGGCTGCCTCCGATTTGGGGCCCATGCCGGGCAGGTCGCGCAGCTTGCCATCTTTGGCGGCTTGTTCGAGCTCGGGCAGGGTTGTGATCTTCAGCGTCTTCCAGATCATCCCGGCTTTTCTGGGTCCAAGGCTCGGCACCTTGAGCCAATCGGCCAGACCTGGCGGCACTTCCTTCTTGAGTTTTTCGAGGAATTCGAGTTTGCCGGTCCGCAGCAGCTCATCGATCTTCCCAGCAAGGGCCTCACCGACCCCCGGGATGTCCCTCAGCTTGTGTTCATTCCAGTACTCATTAATGTCACGGCCCAGGCCGGCCAGGTTCTCGGCCGCCTTGCGATAGGCAAGCGTCTTGTAGATGACCTCGCCCTTGATCTCCAGCAGATCGGCAATCAACGTGAACGTGTCGGCCAATTGGCGGTTATTCATGTGATACCTCTAAGCAGATCTTGCAAGCTCAAGTCGGCCTCCGGACCATCTGTCTCCTCGCTCCAGAGCGCATTATACGATGCGAATGGGTCAACCGTAATCTGACTATGAAATTCAGAACCTTCATGTGAGGGCATGACTTCGAGATGCCCCCAACCCAAGCCCGCGGAATCCCATCATGCTGATCTGCCAGGGCCTAATCATCGATCCTCAGCCTGCAATCCAAAATCGATATAATATCGCACATGATCTCATTCTCCGCGGTGGGCCATGTCGCGGCTTTTCTCGCCGGATTCATGCTTGTGATATTCACGCTGTTTTCGGCCATTTCCACGTTCGTACTGGCGCGCGGCGCTCGCAGCCCCATCACGGCCCTGGTCTTCACGCAGCTGCGGCGCCTCTTCAACTACGCGATTCACTTTGCCGGGACATACGGCCGACGCGACGCCATCATGGCTTACTACGCTCCCCTGGCGCTGATGCTCCTTCTGCCGACCTGGTATTTCCTGATCGCACTGGGGTATTCCGCGATGTACTGGGGCCTGGGCAGCGGTCCCATAGTCGATGTGCTGCGCCTGAGCGGCTCATCGCTGTTCACGCTGGGATTTGCCGCACCCCACGGTCCGTGGACCGCGGCTCTGGCGCTATCGGAAGCCATGCTGGGTCTGATCATGGTGGCGCTGCTGATATCTTATCTGCCAACCATGTATGCCGCTTTCTCCCGGCGCGAGCAGGCTGTCAACATGCTCGAAGTGCTTGCCGGTACGCCCCCGTCCGCGATCCAGATGCTGCTCCGTTTTGCGCGGATTCACGGTCTCGATAAACTCGGTGAATACTGGCGCGCCTGGGAAACCTGGTTCGCAGACATCGAAGAGAGTCACACCACGCTGGCCGCGTTGGTCTTCTTCCGTTCCCCGCGCCCCGAATTCTCCTGGATCACGGCGGCCGGCACCGTGCTGGACGCAGCCGCGCTGACCATCTCCTCGGTCGACATACCTGCTGAGGCCTCGGCATCCCTGTCCATCCGCGCCGGATTCCTGGCCCTGCGCAGGATCGCCAACTTCTTCGAGATCCCCAATCCTCAGGATCCCCATTATCCAGACGATCCCATCGGCATCGACCGTCGAGAATTCGATGCTGCATTGGCCAAACTGGAGGCCGCCGGCCTGCCCCTCAAGCCTGACCGCGAAAAGGCATGGACGGATTTCGCCGGCTGGCGCGTCAACTACGATCGCTCGCTGACCGGTCTATGTGAGCTCGTGATGGCGCCCTTCGCGCCTTGGTCCAGTGATCGCAATCAGTCAGTCAAGAGGGCCTGAGACACCCCGCCGATTTGAGCGAGTGAGACCGCGATTGACTCAAAAGTCTCACGGCAGAAGACGACTATCTTTTCTTGCCTGATTTTGCGTGCGCTCTGCCTAGATTTTCTGCGACCCTGAACTTGACGATTTTGCCAATCAGTTTCAGCGGCAATCGTTTGTCCAAGGGGAATCTGACTGTGCCCTTTGAGCCCTCATAAATTGACAATTCTTGCTTGAACGCCTGAGTTCCGCTGGATGTTGGGAAGAAGCTGATATGGTTCTTGAAAGCGGCAAAGTGGACCAGATTCCCCTTCAGGTAGAAGGTGGGTATTTGATAGCTAATCTTCTCGACGGCATCGGGAGCGGATGCTTTGATGGTCGCCCGCAATTCCTTTAGTTGCTTTTGAACTTCCCTGGGGCAGGCTGCAATGTACTCATCAATCGAAACAAAACCGGCTCTCTTGCTTTTCATGAAGCCTCCTTTTCCTCTAATGCGTATTCCGTAAGGAAAAACCCAGCCAGTCTTGAGGCGGCACTTCGGCCGCCCGCTTGACCGTGCGATGGCGAAAGCATGGAGTACGATCGAAAGTATAGTTCAAGTTCAAATGGCGTGAGGCGTACTGAATTTGACGCGCCACCCACAGCTCAACCCCACGCGGCAGTCTGCTGGTCCGGATTCCACGCATGAACCACACCGACCACGTCAACCTACTCAAACCCGCCAACTTTCCCCGCGGCGGCGCCTGGGCGGACCTCGGCGCAGGCTCCGGGGCCTTCACGCTCGCCCTGCGCGAACTCATCGGCCCCGAAGCCCGCATCTACGCGGTGGACAAGGACCGTCGCAGCCTGACTCAGCTGGAACACGCCTATCGCCTCCGTTTCGGCGACACGCATGGACTGCAGCTCCTCAAAGGGGATTTCTCCGGAACCGTAGGTGGATTGCCCCTCCTCGACGGCATGCTGATGGCCAACTCCCTGCACTTCTTCAAGGACGGCGAAAAGATCCTGCGCCACGTCCGGAATTTCCTGAAGCCGGAAGGCACGCTACTACTGGTCGAATACAACGTGGATGCGGCCAACCCCTGGGTGCCCTACCCCATGTCATACCAGACATTCCAGGTCCTCGCCCCACGCGCGGGGTTTAGCCAGCCCCGACTCGTGGGTAGGCATCCCTCCAGCTTCCTGCGGGAGTTCTATGCTGCGCAGGCGATCTGCAAGCCGAATGCGCTGGGAGCCCTCGGCCGGCACAGGCCTCGACCATGCGACGAGGGGGACGCGATGCCGGGGCTCGACCACGCACAAGGCTACGGGGCGACGAGTATAATCCCACCCGAAACGCCGGTCTGACTCAGCGGATTCGTTGGCCCACATGCCCGCACAATCCAATCGTCCCGCACGCACCGCTCAGACTCTGCTGGTTCTGGCGATCCTGGCGGGCGTCGCGGTTCGAATGACTCTGGCGTTTGTTCCCGGTTACATCATCGACCAAATACCCTGGGCTGAATACGCCAAGTACATAGTGAAGCACGGTTTGGGACATGTTTACGAGCTGACGCGGAACCAGCCGCATCTCGGCATCTATCCGCCGGCGTATCATGCCGTTCTGGCTCTGCTGGGATTCGTGTACCAGCGGTTCTTTTCCTCAGACTTCCAGATTCCCAGCCGTTCCCTTCTTCTTCTGCTGAAGCTCGTGCCCATCACCGGCGATTTCGCCCTCGGCCTCGTTATCTACTTTTATGTTCGTCGCACGGCGGGGTCACGGAGTGCGATCTTCGCGACCATGCTCTACATGCT